>CANCDA010000010.1 GCA_947374705.1 Comamonadaceae bacterium
CGGATCGCCATCAGGCCGGGCATTTCGGTCTGGGCAATGTTGAGTTCTTTGCGGCCCCAGGCGGCCAGCGCCAGGTCGGCAATCACGTAATCGGGGGTGGGGTTCAAAACAGCGCTCATGGTGGGCTCCAAATCAAAGTTGAATACCACTGGCGGCTGCAAAGAGGAGAAATCTCGGGGGAGAAGCCTCACCACACAGAACCAGTGGGTGAGCGCGGTTGGGACAAGTGCAAAGCGACGAGGTCAGCCTTGTGATCCGAGCCTCACGCACCCTTTTCAGGTGACGCTGCAACGCTCCTCGGAAGCCCTCGATTATACGGAACTTGTGGCCAACACACAGCCAGCGCGCCCCAAGCACTGGCAATCACCGGCTCGTTGCATCGCGCCTTGAGGCAGACGAAACTCAAGGCGCAGTCCAGGCTGACACGGTCGGCAATCACCAGGCCGCGGGCTTGTGCTTCGCTCATCGCAATCGAGTCGCGCACCAAACTCAGGCCCACGCCAGAGCGCACCAAGTCCAGCATGGAAGCCTCTTGGTCCACCAGCGCCACTTGGCGCGGGGCCACACCCAGCGGGGCGAACACGCGGGCCAGCAGGCGGTGGTGGGCCGACTCGGGCGGGGTGGCCAACCAAGGCAGCGCGGCCAAGGCCTTCCAATCGCGGCCCAACACGTGGTCGCCCCAACCGGCTGGGGCCAGCACGCGGTAGGTGAAGTGGGACAAGGTTTTTGCTTCAAAATTAACCACTGCTGACGCAGGAGCTGAAAGGGCGGTAGCTTCTTTTAGCTCTAAATCATCAGGCTCACCCAGGTAAAAACCCACATCCAGCTCACCCCGGGCCACACGTGCCAGCACCTCGCCGCTCATGCCCTGGCGCAGCTCGGTCTCAATCTGCGGGGCCGACTCCACCAGCTCTTTGAGGAAGGCACCGAGCCGGGTGAACTCGGGGTCCAAAATCGTGCCGATGCGCAAGCGCCCGCGCAGCGTGCTGTTGAGCTTGAGCGCGGCTTGGCCAAAGTCGGCCAGCGCAGCCAAGGCTTTTTCGGCCTGCGGCAGCAGGGCTGCGCCGTCGGGCGTGAGCGTCAGCCCATGCGGTGTGCGCGTAAAGAGCTGTAGCCCGGTGCTTTGTGCCAGGCTTTTGAGTTGCAGGCTGACAGCAGGCTGGCTCAGGTGCAGGCGCAGGGCGGCACGCGAGACGTTGCCCTCACGCGCGACCGCAATGAAGGCGCGCAGGGTTTGAGGGTCGGGAGTTGTTGATTCAGCCATATTTGATAAATTTATATCATGGTTTAATCGAACTCATTGGTAATGCTGTTTGAATTCAAAGACACTTGCGCCACTATTTGGAGACAACATCATGAGCGCAACTAATATCAATCATTACATCGCAGGCCAAGTCGTGGCAGGCAACTCGGGTCGCACGCAAGACGTGTTCAACCCCGCCACGGGCAAGGTCACCGGCCATGTGGCACTGGCCAGCACCGCCGAAGTGGCCGTGGCCGTGGCCGCTGCGCAAGCCGCCTTCCCCGCCTGGGCCGACACGCCACCGCTGCGCCGTGCCCGCGTGATGTTCAAATTTCTAGAGCTGCTCAACCTGCACAAAGACGAGTTGGCCCACCTCATCACCGCTGAGCACGGCAAGGTGTTCACCGACGCACAAGGCGAAGTGGCACGCGGCATCGACATCGTCGAATTTGCCTGCGGCATCCCCCAGTTGCTCAAGGGTGACTTCACCGACCAGGTCTCCACCGGCATGGACAACTGGACGCTGCGCCAGCCCCTGGGTGTCGTGGCGGGCATCACACCGTTTAACTTCCCCGTGATGGTGCCGATGTGGATGTTCCCGGTGGCGATTGCCGCAGGCAACACCTTCATCTTGAAGCCCAGCCCGATTGACCCCTCGGCTGCCTTGTTCATGGCCGATTTGTTGAAAAAATCCGGCCTGCCCGACGGCGTGTTCAACGTGGTGCAGGGCGACAAAGAAGCCGTGGATGCGCTGCTGGTGCACCCCGACGTGAAGGCCGTGAGCTTTGTCGGCTCCACCCCGATTGCCAACTACATCTACGAGACCGGCGCTCACCACGGCAAGCGCGTGCAAGCCCTGGGCGGCGCGAAGAACCACATGGTGGTGATGCCTGATGCGGACATTGACCAAGCCGTGGACGGTCTGATTGGCGCGGCTTACGGCTCGGCCGGTGAGCGTTGCATGGCCATCAGCGTGGCGGTGCTGGTGGGCGATGTGGCCGACCAGATCATCCCCAAACTCATCGAGCGCACCAAGGCGCTCAAGGTGCTCAACGGGACGAATCTGGCCGCCGAGATGGGCCCCATCGTCACCGACATCGCCCACAAGCGCATCACCGGCTACATCGACATCGGCGTCAAAGAAGGCGCGCAAATGCTGGTCGATGGCCGTGGCTTCCAAGGCGCTGCTGCCGGTGAAGGCTGCGACGCTGGTTTCTGGATGGGCGGCACGCTGTTTGACCACGTCACGCCCGAGATGCGCATCTACAAAGAAGAAATCTTTGGCCCCGTGCTGGCCTGCGTGCGCGTGCCCGACTTCGCCACCGCCGTGCAGTTGGTCAACGACCACGAGTTCGGCAACGGCGTGGCCTGCTACACCCGCGACGGCCACGTGGCCCGCGAGTTCTCACGCCGCATCCAGGTCGGCATGGTCGGCATTAACGTGCCCATCCCCGTGCCCATGGCCTGGCACGGTTTTGGCGGCTGGAAGCGCTCACTGTTCGGCGACATGCATGCCTACGGCGAAGAAGGTGTGCGTTTCTACACCAAGCAGAAGTCCATCATGCAGCGCTGGCCTGAGAGCATTGGCAAGGGTGCAGAGTTCGTCATGCCGACGGCCAAGTAATCGCCTCATCCGCCCGCCCCCATGACTGACCCCCTCACTTTCGACTACATCATCATCGGTGCAGGCACGGCAGGTTGCCTGCTGGCCAACCGGCTCAGCAGCGACGCCAGCAAGCGCGTGCTGCTGATTGAGGCCGGGCGGCGCGACGACTACCACTGGATTCACATTCCCATCGGTTACCTGCACTGCATCGGCAACCCGCGCACCGACTGGATGTACCAGACCGAGCCCGCAGCGGGTTTGAATGGCCGCACCCTGCGCTACCCGCGTGGCAAGGTGCTGGGCGGCTGCTCCAGCATCAACGGCATGATTTACATGCGCGGCCAAGCGCGCGACTACGACCAGTGGGCGCACGCGACGGGTGATGACAGCTGGCGCTGGGCGCAAACCCTGCCCTACTTCAAGCACCACGAAGACCACTACAAAGGCTCGGACGCACTGCACGGCGCCAGGGGCACGCCGACCGAGCTGATGGACTTGCACGGCCAGCCTGCGGACACCTACCGCACGCTCATGCGCGGCCGTCAAACCGGGGGCGAGTGGCGCATTGAAAAACAGCGTTTGCGCTGGGACGTGCTGGACGCTTTTTCTCAGGCCGCGCAGCAAGCGGGCATACCCGCCACCGACGACTTCAACCGAGGCGACAACGAAGGTGTGGGTTATTTCGAGGTGAACCAGCGCAGCGGCTGGCGCTGGAACACGGCCAAGGCCTTTTTGCGCCCCACCTGCTATGCCCGGCCCAACTTTGAGATGTGGACCTTGGCGCAGGTGGCCAAGCTGGTGCTGGAAAAGCAGGCCGATGGCAGCCAGCGCTGCACCGGCGTGCAGGTCTGGAGCGGGCGCGACTTGGTGAGCGTGACCGCCACGCGTGAGGTGATCTTGAGTGCGGGCAGCATTGGTTCGCCGCAGATTTTGCAGCTCTCAGGCCTGGGGCCAGCCGCCTTGCTGCAACAGCACAGCATCCCCGTGGTGCAAGACCTGCCGGGCGTGGGCGCTAACTTGCAAGACCATTTGCAGATTCGCTCGGTGTTCAAAGTCACAGGCGTGAGCACGCTCAATACCCAGGCTCATTCACTGTGGGGCAAGACCAAAATTGCGCTGGAGTACGCACTCAAGCGCAGTGGCCCCATGAGCATGGCGCCTTCGCAGCTTGGGGCCTTTACCCGCAGCGACCCGTTGCAGCCGCACCCCAATCTGGAGTACCACGTGCAGCCGCTCAGTCTGGACGCTTTTGGCGAGCCGCTGCACAGCTTCCCCGCCTTCACTGCCAGCGTGTGCAACCTGAACCCGACGAGTCGCGGCACGGTGCAGATCAAGAGCAACAGCTTTGAAGACGCGCCCGCCATTGCGCCCAACTACCTAAGCACCGAGGCCGACCGCAAGGTGGCGGCCGATTCCCTGCGCGTGACGCGTCAAATCGTGGCACAGCCAGCGCTGGCCAAGTACCAACCCGAGGAATACAAACCCGGCGTGCAGTTTCAAACCGACGACGAGTTGGCGCGCCTGGCCGGGGACATTGCCTCCACCATCTTTCACCCTGTGGGCACCACCAAGATGGGCATCGTGGAGGGGTCGAACAGCGACCCGATGGCCGTGGTCGATGCGCGGCTGCGCGTGCGCGGCGTAGCGGGCCTGCGTGTGGTCGATGCGGGCGTGATGCCCAGCATCACCAGCGGCAACACCAACTCGCCCACGCTGATGATTGCCGAGCGCGCGGCGCACTGGATCATTGAGGACGCGGCGAAGGCGTGAATGCAAAGGGGTGAATGCACCGACGTAATACGGCGATAATTCCCGGGTCGAAGCGTTGCTAACGCGCTTCAAAAACCCCGACCCAAGCCCCATTCACAGAGGGAGTGAGCCGTGCTCAATATTTTTTCACTCGCCAACGGCCGACTCTTCCAGGAAGAGATCGAGTCACTGGAAGAGCTCTCCGAATTCAACCCGATCTGGGTGGACCTTGAATCCCCCTCAGCAGAAGAAAAGCGCTGGGTCAAGCAGTATTACGGCCTGTCCATCCCGGATGACGCGATGGACGAGGACATCGAAGAGTCCGCCCGGTTTTACGAAGAAGACAACGGCGACCTGCACATCCGCTCTGACTTTTTGATTGCTGACGAAGACGAGCCGCGCACCGTGCGCGTGGCCTTCATCCTCAACCAGCACAACACCAACCTGAAAAGCCGGGGCGTGCTGTTCTCCATCCACGACGAAGATGTGCCCGTGTTTCGCCTCTTGCGCATGCGCGCACGCCGGGCTCCGGGGCTGATTGAAGACGCCAAAGAGGTGCTGCTCAAGCTGTTTGACGCCGACGCCGAGTACTCCGCCGACACGCTCGAAGGCATTTACGACAAACTGGAAAATGTCAGCAAACAGGTGCTGGCGGGCGACGTGACCGACGCCTTGGCCAGTGAAGTGCTGGGCGCCATTGCCCACCAGGAAGACTTGAACGGGCGCATCCGGCGCAACGTGATGGACACGCGCCGCGCCGTCAGCTTCATGATGCGAAGCAAGATGCTGACCGGCGAGCAGTTTGAGGACGCGCGCCAGTTGCTGCGCGACATCGACTCGCTGGACTCACACACCGCCTTTCTCTTTGACAAGATCAACTTCTTGATGGACGCCACGGTCGGTTTCATCAACATCAACCAGAACAAGATCATCAAGATTTTCTCGGTTGCCAGCGTGGCGCTGCTGCCACCGACGTTGATTGCCAGCATCTATGGCATGAACTTCAAGTTCATGCCCGAGCTGGACTGGCAAGCGGGCTACCCCTTGGCGCTGGGGCTGATGTTGGCCAGCGCGCTGGTGCCGATGTGGTACTTCCGCAAGCGCGGCTGGCTAAAGTAGTAAAAGCATGACACCCAAAACCGACTCCCTCATTGAATACCCCTGCCGCTTCCCCATCAAGGTCATGGGGTCGAAAGCCGAAGGCTTTGTCCACGCCCTCACCCTGATCGCCCGCCAGTTCGATCCCGACTTTGACGCCTCCACCATCGAGCTGCGCGAGAGCAAGGCCGGCAACTACCTGGGCGTGACCCTCACCATCAACGCCACCAGTCGTGAGCAGCTTGACGAGCTGTACCGTACGCTGTCCACGCACCCGATGGTGAAGGTGGTGTTGTAGGGCTGTCGTAGGGGTGTTACGCCTGTCTGCTCATTTTCATTAGCGCGTCGAAATCGCCTTGTTATTTTAAAAATATCGACTATTTAAAAATAATGTTTTTGAATAGTCACGTTTTGATGATTTTTGAAATAACATGCACCCCTATTTCAACTTAGCCGGGATCGCTCAATGAATCGTGGCCTCACTGGACGGTACGAGCCTTCTGTCGCGCATGGCATGGCCTGCCAGGGCTTCGTTCCCCACGACCTGCCGCCCCAGCCGCCCCTGGAATGGTCCGCCGCCCTGCAGGAAAAGCTCGACCAGGCGCATCTGGCGCTGGGCCGACTCGACAGTCTCACCACTTTGCTGCCCGACGCGGCGATGTTCCTTTACAGCTACGTGCGCAAAGAGGCGGTGCTGTCCTCCCAAATCGAGGGTACGCAGTCCTCTCTGGCCGATCTGCTGATGTTTGAAGAAGACGCCGCACCGGGCGTGCCGGTGGACGACGCGGCAGAAGTCTCGTGTTACGTCGCCGCGCTAGACCACGGCATCGCTCTCTTGCAACAAGGCTTGCCGCTGTCGTCGCGCCTGATCTGCGAACTGCATGAACGCTTGATGCAATCCGGGCGAGGCGTGAGCAAAGCGCCCGGCCAATACCGGCGCATCCAAAACTGGGTGGGCGGCCCCAGCCCCAACGCCGCGTCCCTGGTACCCGCGCCGCCGCAACTGATCGCAGGCTGCATCAGCGCGTTGGAAAACTTCTTGAACGACACGCCCACGCGCCACCCGCCCCTGGTCAAAGCGGCCTTGTCCCATGTGCAGTTTGAAACCATCCACCCTTTCCTGGACGGCAATGGCCGCGTGGGCCGCTTGCTGATCCCGCTGGTGCTGCTGAACGAGAAAGTGCTGCAACAGCCGCTGCTCTACCTCAGCCTGTACTTCAAGGTGCATCGCGCCCGCTATTACGAGCTGCTTACCCGCGTGCGCACCCATGGCGACTGGGAGGCTTGGCTGGATTTTTTCCTGGACGCCGTCCACCTGTGCGCCGCGCAGGCGGTGGCCACCGCCCGGCAAATCAACCAACTCGTCAACGCCGACCGCCTGCGCGTGGCCGCGCTGGGCCGCAGCGCCACCGCTGGCCTGGTGTTTGAGGCACTGGCCAAGCGCCCCGTGCGCAGCGTGGCCAGCATTTGCGCCGTCACCGGGCAAAGCCCCGTCACGGTCAACACCACTTTGCTGCGCCTGCAAGCCATGGGCCTGGTGCGAGAAATGACCGGCAAGCGCCGTGGCCGCGTCTTTGGCTACCAGGCCTACCTGGACGCCCTGAACCGTGACGCCTTGTTTGACCAACCCACCTCCACCACATCCACCGCCACCGCGCAGAACTGACCATGCCCACCCTTGACTGGCTCAACCGCGCAAGCGCCTTCACCACCGCCGCCCGCGTGCCCTACCGGCTGCTGGAGCAAGTGTCCGTCCACACCGCCCCCGTTCGCCCTGAGCCTGTCGAAGGGCCTGCAGCTTCGACAAGCTCAGCCCGAACGGGTATCACCGACAACCTGCTCATCCAAGGCGACAACCTCGAAGCCCTCAAAGCCCTGCTGCCGTTTTACCGGGGGCAGGTGAAGTGCATCTTCATCGACCCGCCCTACAACACCAAGAGCGCGTTCGAGCACTACGACGACAACCTGGAACACGCCCAGTGGCTCAGCATGATGCTGCCGCGCCTGCAACTCTTGCGCGAGCTGCTGCGCGAAGACGGCTCGATCTGGGTGACGATTGACGACAACGAGGGGCATTACCTCAAGGTGATGATGGACGAGGTGTTTGGGCGGGGGAATTTTGTGGCCTCATTTCAATGGCAAAAGACACTGACACGACGAAATGACGCCAAAGTCGTATCCGAAGCCCACGACCACGTTCTTCTGTACGCACGTAATTCGGGACAAATGGGCTTGAATCGCCAAGTTAGCGGTGAACGCCAACGTGCGACCTATACGAACCGTGACAAAGACCCTCGTGGCGACTGGCTTGCAATACCTTTTCACGCACCCAACATTCGGCCCAACCTGACCTATCCCATCACTACACCCGGAGGCCGTGTGTTAATGCCCCCGACGGGAAGATGTTGGAGTACAACGAAGGAAAAATACGAAGAATTGCTGGCGGACGGTCGCGTTTACTTTGGTCGCGATGGCAACGGAATGGCTCAACGAAAGAAGTTTTGGCTTGAGTCAGCGCAAACCGTGGTGCCATGGACCTGGTGGCCGTACGAGGAAACAGGCGACAACCGAGAAGCAACGCGCGAGGCCAAAGAGTTACTGGGCGAATCAGCCATCGGAATATTCTCAACTCCAAAACCTGAACGACTCATCTTGCGCGTTCTGGAACTCGCCACCAACCCAGGCGACCTCATCCTCGACAGCTTCCTAGGCTCCGGCACCACGGCCGCCGTCGCGCACAAGATGGGTCGGCGCTGGATCGGCATCGAGATGGGCGAGCACGCCGCCACGCACTGCCTGCCACGCCTGCAAAAAGTCATAGCTGGTGAGCAAGGCGGCATCAGCCAAGCCGTGGGCTGGGCGGGCGGCGGCGGTTTTCGCTTCATGCGCCTGGGCGCACCGGTGTTTGATGCCAGCGGCCGCATTCACCCCGACGTGCGCTTTGCCACCCTGGCCGCTTTCGTCTGGCAGCAAGAAACGGGCAGCACCTGGAACGCCGCAGCCGTTCAACCGGGGACGCCTTATCTGGGGACTCACTATGAATTTGATAGCTACTCACGCACTGATTCATTGGACTTGGAGTCAATTTCACTAGAAAAATCAGGCGCTGAAAGCCCTTCGACAAGCTCAGGGCGAACGGATGTGGAACCCGTGCTAACGGGGGCTGGCACAGCCTACTACCTGCTGTTCAACGGCATCCTGGGCGACAAGCGCCCTGCCAGCGGCAACGTGCTCACGCGCGAGGTGCTGGCCGCCCTGCTGGCCCTGCACGCCACCACGCCCGCGCCCGCCGCCCCACTGCTGGTCTATGGCGAAGCCTGCCGCCTGGGCGCAGAGCGCTTGAAGCAGGCGAACGTGACGTTCAAACACATTCCCTATGACGTGAGGGCGCGGTGATGGACAATCGCGACGCCGAGTTCAGCATGCAAAATGCGTCCTTGATTTAGGAGAGAAAAATGCTTACTCGACTTAGGGTCAAGGGTTTCAAAAATTTAGTCGATGTTGACGTCCGATTTGGCCAGTTCACGTGCATCGCCGGGCCCAATGGGGCCGGCAAATCAAACCTATTCGATGCCATTACGTTTTTAGGTGATTTGGCCTCGATGCCCATCATGAAAGCGGCGAGTCGGGCCAGAGGCACCAACGGTCGAATTTCAGATTTTCATAGTCTTTTTTTCAAGGACTCCAAAGGCGACTTTCTCCCGATGCTTTTCATCGCAGAAATGATCGTTCCCAGTTCAGTCATTGACGACTTTGATCGCACAGCCACACCGACTGCGACGTTTCTTGAGTACACACTGGAGCTACGACTTAGCGAAACCCATGCAGATTCTTCACCTGCCGACCCGATCTACATAGAGCGGGAAGAGCTTCGCGCCATCAATTCGAGTGAGGCAACAAAGCATCTTGGATTCAGCCCTGCTGCGGCTTGGATAAAGCAGCATATCTTTGGCCCGGGCTCTAGGCGCACTGCGTTTATCAGCACCGATACAAGCACCAACCCAAGCCAGCCCGCTATCCGGCTTTTTGGCGATCAGACAAAAAAAGGCGGGCCTCCGTTTCTGGTTCCTGCCAGAAAGTCCCCACAAACTATCGTATCTGGCGCCAACTCTTCCTCTCACCCAACTGCGCTGGCGGCTCGAAGCGAGTTACGGTCATGGCGATTGTTGCAACTAGAACCATCCGCACTACGGCGTTTAGACAATTTTGGTGACGATCCGCACATAACATCCATCGGCGAGCATTTACCCGGCGCGTTAATGAGAATAGATAGCTATGCAGAGGTGTCACAGCGGCTATCGCAATTGCTGCCCGACATCGTGTCAGTTAACGTCGATGCAGACGAAAAGCGAAAAGTAAAAACATTGCTTTTGACAATGAAAGATAAGGAGACGTACACCGCAAGTTCTTTGTCTGACGGCACGCTTCGTTTTATGGCTTTGGCCGTGCTCGCGCTCGATCCTGAGTTTGGTGGTCTGCTCTGCATGGAGGAGCCCGAGAATGGGATTCATCCATCCCGAATCCCACAAATGCTCAGCTTGGTGCGTAGTTTGTCGGAGGATATTGGAGCCGACGAAGATGGGGCAGCAACGTCATCCATCCGGCAATTGATTATCAACACTCACTCACCTTTGGTTGTCGCCGAGTTGCGAGACGATGAATTGCTATTTGCGGAAACGTTAAAAATGAAGACGAAAGCTTTCGTCAATTTCAAACCACTGCAAGGAACATGGCGTCAGATTGCCTCTAACGCTAAGGGCGCAGAGCTGATCACAAGAGGGGAAATTTTGTCTTACTTAAGTGGCCACAAATACGCAGCCCGATCCGTTGGACACACGGATCTTGTAGGACGTTTGGCTGAATCGCCCCCCGCGCCACCCTCTCGTCCTTCAACCCCAGATCTTTTTCAACAAGCGAAATCATGAAGAGAGTCACAGCAACCCTTGTTACCGACGGTAGCTCCGACAAGCTTCTAGCCCCTTTGATTGAATTGCTTTTTAGTGCACACACAGAGCTTGCGTATCAAGTGAACTGCGCCGAGGGTCTTCCACCGCTATCCAGCGGGTTAACGGCCAGGATCGATTCGGCGTTAGCGCTATTTCCCTGTGACTTCTTGTTTGTACATCGGGACGCTGAGGGGGTTGAGGCCAGCATAAGACAGCAAGAAATTGAAACGAACTGGTCAAACTCCCAACAAACCGCCACCCTCATCTGCGTCATACCTGTGCGGATGACGGAAGCTTGGCTCATTGCGAATGAAGCACCAATCAGAGCTGCCGTGGGTAACCCGAATGGAGACGATCCACTCAGCTTACCCGCAGTGAAAACCATCGAATCGTTGCCAGACCCCAAAGCAATTCTTTTTGAAGCACTTAAAGTAGCCTCAGGACTAAACGGCACTCGAAAACGGCGTTTCAACCCCCATCAATTCAGACATCGCGTGAGTGAGCTTATGGATGATTTGGAACCACTTCGCAAGCTCAGTTCATTCCGACATCTTGAAGCTCAAATCCAAAAGCATCTAGAACCAAACCAGTAGTGCGCACTCTCAAACCCGAACAACAAGCCGCCCTGAACTGCCTGCATGACCCACACTGAAATCATCGAATTTGTCAGCCAAGCCATGGCTGTCTCAGACCGGCGCACGGTACTCCCGCTGGGCGTGGTGACCAATGCCGAACTGATTCAACAGAAAACCGGGTTCGACGTGACAGGCTACTCCCGCCTCTTGGACAACTATGGCGTTCGCCACACGCTGAACAACCACGGCGACGTGGAGCGCGAACAGCGGCGGGGACAGATTGCTGGGGAGGTGACCGACTCGATGCGCAAGAAAAAAGGCGCTTGGAGCGCCTGATGAAAAACACCCGCGACGAGTGCATGCTGGCTTTCGACTCCTTCTCCTTACGTCCGAAACGACTTCGCGGGTGAGCTTTGATTCTATCGCCGTCCACCCGAGAATGCCAGTTGACAGGAAGTTCGCGTGCCAATGGACTGGAAAGCACAAAAATCGTAGCTACCTGTGCCGAAAAGATAACCAATGAGGAACTTTGAAAGACAAATCTATTGGATAGTTGGCAAATATTTGCTTGAGTTATCCGAACGAATTACTCAAAAATAATTTGAATATTCATATAAATCAAATACTTACATTGGATAAATGGATTATCCATACTTATTTTTATCCAATTCACCGCCTGTTCAACCCATGACCACCCTCACCCTCAAGTCCTACCAGCAAGCTGCCCTGGACAGTCTGGCGGCCTTTGCCCGCGCCGCCCAGCTCAAAGGCCCGGCCCTGGCGTTTGGTGAGCAGGTGGGGCGGCCCTACAACCTTGAGCCGTTTGGCGAGGTGCCTTGCATCTGCCTGCGCATTCCCACGGGCGGCGGCAAGACCTTAATGGCGGCGCACGCCGTGCAGGTGCTGGCGCAGGCGTGGTGCGCCACGGACGCACCCGTGGCGCTGTGGCTGGTGCCCAGCGACACGATTCGCAGCCAGACCTTGAAGGCCTTGCAGACGGCGGGCCACCCTTACCGAGCCGCGCTAGAGGCCGCTTACGGCGCAGAGGTACGGGTCTGCGTGTTGGAAGACCTGGCCCATATTGCGCCGCCCGATTGGGGCCAGCGCGCCGTGGTGGTGGTGGCCACGATTCAAAGCTTTCGCATTGACGACACCGACAAGCGCAATGTGTACAGCTTCTCCGAGCGTTTTGAGCGGCACTTCACGGGCTGTGACGAGCAGCGCTTGCGGGTGTTGCAGGGTTTGCCCGATGCGGTGGTCACGGCGCAAGAGGCTGCGGCGGACACGACCGGCGTACTCAGTGGTTTTGTCGGCCAAGCGCGCTGGAGTCTGGCGAACTGGCTGGCCGTGCATGCACCGCTGTTGATCGTGGATGAAGCGCACAACACCAAGACCGACAAGAGCTTTACCGCGCTCAAGCGTTTGAACCCCAGCGCCATTCTGGAACTGACGGCCACGCCGATTTCCGCCAAGACCAATGTGCTGTACCACGTCAGCGCGCAGGAGCTGGCGGCAGAAAGCATGATCAAGCTGCCGATTGCGCTGTCTGAGCACCCGCAGGGCTGGCAGCAGGCGGTGTTTGCCGCCGTGCAAAACCAGCGTGCGCTGGAAGGCGAGGCGATGAAAGACGAAGCGGCAGGCCATGGCTATGTGCGGCCTATCGTGCTGTTTCAGGCGCAAAACGCGGGCGACGAGGTGCCGCCCGAGGCACTGCGCAAGCACCTGGAGGACGAGCTGCACATTCCGCCTGAACAGATCAAGGTGGCCACCGGCGACACCCGTGAGTTGGAGGGGCTGGAGCTGGCCGCACGCGACTGCCCGGTGCGCTTTGTCATCACAGTGCAGGCGCTGCGTGAGGGCTGGGACTGCCCGTTTGCCTACGTGCTGTGCTCGCTGCAAAAGCTATCCAGCGCCACGGCGGTAGAGCAGTTGCTGGGGCGCGTGCTGCGCATGCCCTACGCCAAGCCACGCGGGCGCGAGGCGCTGAACCGGGCTTACGCGCATGTGTGCGAGGCGAAGTTCTCCACCGCTGCGCATGAGCTGGCGGACCGGCTGATTAACCACATGGGGTTCGAGGCGCTGGACGTGGCGTCGATGCTGGTGCAGCAGTCGGCCTTGCCACTTTTTGATACCAATCAGCCTCAAGCCATTACAGAGCCTGCGCAAGTGGCTACCAATTTTGTAGCAATTCAGATATCCCCCGAGTTGCAGGCCACGCCCGGCGTGACGCTGGTGCAGATCGCAGGCGAACAAGCGGTGGTGGTGACCGGGCACATTGACGCCGCATTGGAAGCACAACTCGTCGCCCAGGTGCGCGGCCCCAAAAAACAAGAACAAGTCCAGGAAAAAATCGCACAGCACAACGCGCTGGTGGCCGCGCAAAGCGCTCCCTCAGCACGTGGCGCGCGCTTTGCCCCCCTGCCTACCTTAAGCTATCGCAGCACACCACAGGGCCAGCTCTGGCCGCTGGAGCGTGAGGCGGTGCTGGAGGCGGTCGAGATTGACTTGCTCACACCGCAAGCCGTGCAACTGCCCGGTTTTCAGGTGGTGGAGCAGTCCAACACGTTTGAGATTTACCTCAAGGACTCGCACGTCAAACTGCGCGCCGCAGACGCCAGCCAGATTGCCTTTGATTACGGCGCCAGCACCATCACGCCGGACGACTTGGTGCGCTGGCTGGACCAGTCGCTGTTTCAAAAACTGCCCGAGTTCACCTTGACCCAACGCAGCAGCTACTTTGCGGCGGTGGTTAACCACTTGATGCATGAGCGAGGTGTGCCCTTGGTGACGCTGGCCCAAGCCCGCTTCAAACTGGCGCAAGACATTGAGGCACGCGTGGGCGACTTGAAAGACCAAGCCGCCAAAACCCAATTTCGACAACTGGTGCTGGAAGAAGCCTGGGCCATTGAACCCGACTGGAGCCGCCCGCTGGTGTTTGAAGCCAACCGTTACCCGGTGCCCGCCGGGTCGCGCTACGCCGGGCGTTACCAGTTCAACAAGCACTTTTACCCGGTGTTGGCGGATTTGAAAGACGGCGGCGAAGAGTTTTTCTGCGCCCAGTTGTTGGACAACCATGCCAAGGTCCGCCACTGGGTGCGCAACCTGGACACGGCCCCTTGCGGCTTTGCCTTGCCCACCTCACGCGGGCGATTCTTCCCAGACTTCATCGCCGAATTGGGGGACGGGCGCGTAGCCCTGGTCGAGTACAAAGGGGCGCACCTGTTGAACGACCCGTATGAAATTGAAAAGCGCCAAGTCGCGCAACTGTGGGCGCGCAACAGCCAAGGGAAATGCTTGTTTGGCTTGATCACCAAAGACCGCAATGGTCTCGGCATGTCGGGCCAATTGGATGCGCTGTTTGCATGAGCCTCGACCTCCACGACCTGGGCCGCGTGGACTACGAGCCCACCTACGCCGCCATGCAGAAATTTACAAGCCAAAGAGGCCTGAAGTCCAATGAAAACGTGGGTGACCAGCTATGGATTTGTGAGCACCCGCCAATCTTCACCCAGGGCTTGGCGGGGCAGGCCGAGCATGTGTTGAACGCGGGGGCCATCCCGGTGCTGTCCACCAACCGGGGCGGGCAGGTCACCTACCACGGCCCCGGCCAAGTGGTGGCCTACCCGCTGCTGGACTTGCAGCGCGCGGGCTATTTCGTCAAGGAGTACGTCTATCGGCTGGAAGAGGCGGTGATCCGCACGCTGATGCACTATGGCGTCACCGGCCACCGGGTGCGCGGCGCGCCGGGCATTTATGTGCGGCTGGACGCGCCCTTTTCACATGCACGCCTGCCTGCTGATTTCAGTTCCGAACAACTGGGCTTACGGAAATTGGAATCTGACCCCGATTTAGGCAAAATCGCCGCCTTGGGCATCAAAGTCAGCCGTCACTGCACCTACCACGGCGTGGCGTTGAACGTGGCGATGGATATGGAGCCTTTTGACCGCATCAACGCTTGTGGCTACGCCGGGCTGAAAACGGTGGATCTTCGTACAATCGGGGTGGACGTAAGCTGGCAGGACTCTGCCGATGTGTTCAGTCAAAAGCTGGTGAGCCAACTCTCACCGTGATCCCTTATTTCCCCCTTCCTTAGGTCAAGACCATGAGCACCTCCGACGTTGTCCGCGAAGCGCAAAGCACCGAAAACTACGACCCCAGCGCCAAGCAAAAGGCCGCGGCCAAGCTGTCGCGCATCCCGGTCAAGGTGGTGCCGGGCGAGGTGTTGAAGAAGCCGGACTGGATTCGCGTCAAGGCGGGCAGCCCGACCACCCGCTTTTATGAGATCAAGGACATCTTGCGCGCCAACAAACTGGTGACGGTGTGCGAAGAGGCCTCTTGCCCCAACATCGGCGAGTGCTTTGGCAAGGGCACGGCGACCTTCATGATCATGGGCGACAAGTGCACCCGGCGCTGCCCGTTTTGCGATGTCGGCCACGGTCGGCCCGACCCACTGGACGTGAACGAGCCGCAGAACCTGGCCAATACCATTGCCGCGCTCAAGCTCAAGTACGTCGTCATCACCAGTGTGGACCGCGATGATCTGCGCGACGGTGGGGCCCAGCATTTTGTCGATTGCATCAGCCGCATCCGCGAACTCTCGCCCAAGACGCAGATCGAGGTGCTGGTGCCCGACTTCCGGGGCCGTGACGACCGCGCCCTCAAGATTTTGCAAGCCGCACCGCCCGATGTGATGAACCACAACCTGGAAACCGCGCCACGTCTGTACAAAGAGGCGCGCCCTGGCTCGGACTACCAGTTTTCACTCAACCTGCTGAAAAAATTCAAGGCCTTACACCCGAAGGTGCCGACCAAGAGCGGCATCATGGTGGGCCTGGGCGAGACCGACGAGGAAGTGCTGCAAGTCATGCAAGACATGCGCGACCACAACATCGAGATGCTCACCATCGGTCAATACCTGGCCCCCAGCTCCAGCCACCTGCCGGTGCGTCGCTATGTGCACCCGGACACCTTCAAGATGTTCGAGGCCAAGGCCTATGAGATGGGCTTTAGCCACGCCGCCGTGGGCGCCATGGTGCGCAGCAGCTACCACGCCGACCAGCAGGCCGGACATGTGTTGAAGTCAGTTCTCCCCTGAGCATTCGCTTCGGTTTTAATAGCTATTTACGCAAGCAATATAAGGCTTGCAGCCCGAGTCAATGCCCAACATCGCCACCTCCAAAGGTCTTTGGTTCGACCCGAACTCGCTGGAAAAATTAGCCGACAGCGGGGCCTGGGGCCGGGGCCTGATGCTGTACCGCAGCCAAAAGGTGCGCACGCTGGAGATCGACCCCGATGGCCCCAGCTGGCACCTGCAGGGAGCGGTGCAAGGCAGCCAGCGCGAGCCTTACGAGGTGTCGATCGACATGGCGCTGGACCGCGATGGCCGGGTGGCTTTTTGGGACAGCGAGTGCGAATGCCCGGTCGGTCTGAACTGCAAACACGGCGTGGCGCTGATGCTCAAAGCGGCCTACCAGGGCCTGCATCTCATGGACGACGAGGCGCTGGCCAGGGTGAAAACCCCGCCCCCCGCCGCCAATCCGGCGCAAATCGAGGCCCGGCGGCAAGAGAGTCTGGCGGCAGCAGCCGAGGTCGCCCGCCTGGAAGCCGAAGCCGCGCTGCTGCGCTGGCTGCAAGACATCGACCAGGCCAGCGGCAAAACGGTGGCAACGCCCGGCTTTGAGAACCGGGAGCGCTTTGGCTACAAGGCTCGCCAGCCGGAGCGCGCCGAGCAATACCTCTACCTGTTGACCTTGTCCAGCTACGCCGGACACCTGCCCAAGTTGCAACTGACCGCCATGGTGTCTTACCCCAAGGCCACCGGTGGCTGGGCCAAGCCCAAAACCCTCAAGAGTTCGCCCTATGCCGGTCAAGCCGTGTATGACCTGGCCAGCCCGACCGATCGGGAAGTGCTGCAACTCATGCGTGCCCTGCCCGGCCTGAGCGGCAGCCACAGCATCTACAACTACAACGCCAAAGTGCTGCCGAATGGTCAGATTGGCGCGATGGCGCTGCAACTGGCGAGCCAAACCGGGCGCTTGTTCCTGGACAACGGGGACGCCAGCCCCGGCCAGCCCATCGCCTGGGGGCCCACGCAGGCACTGCGATGGGGCTGGCACGAAACGCTCAAACCCAAGAACGCCAGCGTCGGCTGGGTCTTGCGAGCTCAACTGGCCGAGAGCGGCGTCCACTTGTGCCTGAACACCCCCCCGCTCTACCTGGATGCCGAACACGGTTTGTGCGGGCCGGTGCAGGCCGAGGGCATTGCGCCTGCGGCACTGAACGCGCTGCTCAAAGCCCCGCCCATTCCCGAGGCCGCCCTGCAAAAGCACCAACTGGCGCTGATCCAGCGCCTGGGATCGCTGCCGCTGCCGCCCAGCGTGCAGGGCATCACGCCGCTGCAAGGCATCACGCCGCTGCAAGGCATCACGCCGCGCGCGCTGTTGCAGATCAGGCCCACCGCGCAGCAAGATGTTACGCGCCAAGGCCTGATTCAGGCGCGCTTGAGCTTTGACTATGCCGGTCATCGCGGCTGGTGGGGCGATGCTGGCGACACGGTGCTGCTCGACTCGCCAAGCGGGCGAATTTTGCTACGCCGGGACAATGCCGTCGAGCAGCAAGCCATCACCCGCTTGGCCGAACTGGGCCTGATTGGCAACCCGGCGGGCGAGTTCAGCGTTCCGGGCGAGTGGGATCAACAAACTTGGCTGCACTGGGCCGACACCGACTACGCCGAGCTGCGCGCCGCCGGTTTTGAGCTGAGCGTGGACGCAAGCCTGGACGACTGGATCAGCCGAGCCGACACGCTCGACGTGCAAATGCATGCGCAGGATGAGGACGAAGCGACCTCGCCCTGGTTCGACCTGTCGCTGGGTATCGAGATCAACGGCCAGCGCCACAACATCCTGCCC
Organism: Comamonadaceae bacterium; assembly: GCA_947374705.1. Classification (GTDB taxonomy): domain Bacteria; phylum Pseudomonadota; class Gammaproteobacteria; order Burkholderiales; family Burkholderiaceae_C; genus CANCDA01. The sequence continues at coordinate 18,126 of CANCDA010000010.1, forward strand.
TGGCTGCCCAAACTGATTGCCGCTGCCGCCGCCAGCCCGCTGGATGCGGCCACCGGTCAGCCCGAGATGCCGCCTCATCTGTTTCTGCCCAAGCTCACGGGCCAGGGCTACATCCGCGTGCCCACCGCCACGCTCAAGCCCTGGATGGCCGCGCTGCTGGAGCTGGTGGGGGATCGCAGCCATGATTTTTCTGGCGACAGCTTGAAGCTCTCACGGCTGGCCGCGCTGCGCGCCAGCGCCGCCCTGGGCGAAGGCGCGGTCTGGGAAGGCGCGGCGTCCTTGCGCGCTCTGGTGAGCCAACTCAGCGGCAAGTCCGAATTGCCCGAGGTGGCCGTACCCGCCGGTGTGAAGGCCGACTTGCGCCCCTACCAGCACCAAGGCCTGGCCTGGCTGCAGTTCCTGCGCGAACACGGCCTGGCCGGCATCCTGGCCGACGACATGGGCCTGGGCAAAACCCTGCAAACCCTGGCCCATATCCAGGTCGAAAAAGACGCGGGCCGCCTGACGCACCCGGCCCTCATCATTGCCCCGGTCAGCCTGATGGGCAACTGGCGGCGCGAGGTCGAGCGCTTTTGCCCCGGCCTGAAGAGCTTGGTGTTGCACGGTGCGGAGCGCCATGACGCCGCCCACAGCATGGCCGAGCACGACATCGTGATCGCGCCCTATTCGCTGCTACAGCGTGACCGCGAACGCTGGCTGGAGGCTCAGTGGCATCTGGTGGTGCTGGACGAGGCGCAAAACATCAAGAACGCCAGCACCCATGCCGCCCAGGTGGTGAGCCAGTTACAAACGCGGCACCGCCTGTGCCTCTCAGGCACGCCGATGGAAAACCATTTGGGCGAAGTCTGGAGCCTGTTCCACTTCCTGATGCCGGGTTTTCTGGGCAGCCAGCAGCGTTTCAAAGAGCTGTTTCGCACCCCGATTGAAAAGCAGGGCGACCCGGATCGCATGGCCCAGTTGCGCGCGCGCATCACCCCCTTCATGCTGCGCCGCACCAAGGCCCTGGTGGCCAAGGATTTGCCACCCAAGGTGGAAACCGTGGTGCGCGTGGAGCTGCTGGGCAAGCAGGCCGACCTGTACGAAACCATTCGCTTGGGCATGGAGAAAACCGTGCGCGAGGCCTTGAATGCCAAAGGTTTGGCCAAGTCGCAAATCACGATTCTGGATGCGCTCTTGAAGCTGCGCCAGGTCTGCTGCGACCCGCAACTCATCAAGCTGGCTGCCGCGCAAAAAATCAAAACATCCGCCAAGCTAGAGCACTTGATGGAACTGCTGCCCGAGATGCTGGCCGAGGGGCGGCGAGTGCTGCTGTTCTCGCAATTCACCAGCATGTTGACACTGATCGAGGCTGAGTTGAAGAAGCGTGCCATCCCCTGGGTCAAGCTCACCGGTCAAAGCCAGAAGCGCGACGCGCTGATCGAGCAGTTCACCAGCGGTGCGGTGCCGCTGTTCCTCATCAGCCTCAAAGCCGGTGGCGTGGGCCTGAACCTGCCGCAAGCCGACACCGTCATCCACTACGACCCCTGGTGGAACCCGGCGGTCGAAACCCAAGCCACTGATCGCGCCCACCGCATCGGCCAAACCCAGACCGTGTTCGTTTACAAGCTGGTGGCGCAGGGCACGATTGAGGAGCGCATCCTGGCCTTGCAAGAGCGCAAAGCCGCCCTGGCCGACAGCATGTACAGCGGCTCGACCGGGCGTAAACAGCCGCTGTTCACCGAGAGTGATCTAGCGGAACTACTCAAGCCACTCTCGGCCTGAGTCGCACAGGGGCACGCCTGCGTTCTGGTTTTTACCCCCGACGTTTACCCCGCGTCCCCAAACGCGTACGCAACTCCCCCACCGCTTTCAAGCCGGCTTCGTAACCCGCCTGGATCAGGTCTTTGCGGGCTGAGAAATCAGTGCTGACAAAGCGCAGGGTGTCGGGGCGGATCATGAAGTCGGCCGTTTGTGCTTCTAGCGCCGTGATAGAGCGGCCCATGATCTCAAACGATTGCAGCAGCACCTCATACAGGCCACTGTGCACGTTGTTGCTGGGCTTGCTGCCCACGTCCACGCCAATCACAAAATCTGCGCCCAGCGAGCGGGCGGCTTTGACGGGCAGTGGGCTCACCAAACTGCCATCGACCAATTCAACACCACCAATCACGGCCGGCACAAACACGCCGGGAATGGAGCACGAGGCACGCACGGCCGCGCCGGTGTCACCCGTGCGCAGCGTGACGGTTTCACCGGTTTTAAGGTTGCTGGCCACGGCGGCAAAAGGCAGCTTCAAGCGCTCCATGGGCGCGCCTTTGACGAAGTCGTTGACCAACTTCTGCAAGGCGTCACCCGCGAACATGCCGCGCTTGGAAGCGCTGGAAAAATCGGCCACTTCGACATCGCGCAACTTGAGGGCGACTTCTTCCATTTGCCACGGTGTGAAGCCTGCGGCATAGAACACGCCGACCAAAGAGCCCGCACTGGTGCCGGCCACCACGTCGGCTTTGAAACCCGCCTCATCCAAGGCTTTGAGCACACCGATATGGGCAAAGCCACGGGCCGAACCGGCCCCCAAGGCCAGTCCGATCTTGCCAGGAGCAGCGGCATGGGACGCGCTGGTGGTACTCGCCGCTGAGCGTGAGGCGGGGGCTTGTGACAGTGCAACGCTGCTGCTGGCCGCCAGGGCCAAGCCAGCGGTGAAATCTCGACGGTTCATGACTTGCTTTCTACAGGTTTGACCAAGCCTTGCTCGATCATTGTCTTCAACTTGCCCCACGCCGACTCAAAGGCATTGGTGGGCTCGCCTTGGGTGATGGCTTCAATTTTTTCGTCGAGAATCAATATCTCGACACGCCGGTTGAGTTGGCGGCCATCCGGCGTTGCGTTGGAGGCCACCGGCCGGTTGAAGGCATAACCCGCAGCACTCAGTCGCTCCGCAGGAACACCACGGTCTTCAAGCGCCTTGAGCAATGAGGTGGCCCGGGCCATGGACAGCGCTTGATTGGTGGCCAATGCGCCCACGTTGTCGGTGTGCCCTTCAATCGACACTTTTTTGGCGGTCTTGGTTTTGAGCAAATGCGTCACGCGCTCCAGATAAGGTTGGGCCTCTGCCACTTTGAATTCCGCCTTGCCAATGTCAAACAACACGGTGCTGGGCAAGAAGATTTGCACACCACGCGCTGACTGCTCAATCGGCAAGATCGGGCCACGGTAGTCAACGACGGGCGTGACAACGGTCGGGGGCGGTGCCGGTGGTGTTTGGCAGGCCGCCAGTCCCAGGCAAAGCGCCATACAACCCAGCACATTGGACAAGCGCGTGCGCCGTTTTGGCTTGGGTGATTTCAAGGTGAACATGTGAGCCCCATTGACGGTGAAAGAACAAAAGTGCGCAGATGTTAAGTTTGAAAAACACCTGCCAAGAATTTCAAACCCCTCAGACTGCCTACAAAGTCACAGAACTGAAAAAGGAATGCGCACGATGACGTGCGAGGCCCGCTTGACGCGTGCACCGCTCTGGGCGTGCGCCCGTTACACTTGCTATGAAATTCATCTGCGCACTGCCCCGCACATCGCATCAGGAGAGACGTATGTCCTTGCCTTCTTTTTCCGACTTCCGCAAGCGCACGCTCTTGCCGCTACTGGCATGGCTGTGCCTGCCCTTGGCGCAGGCGGCCCCTCCCCCAGAGGCCGACTGGATTTACTTGGTCAAACCCGGTGACACGCTGAGCCAAATCAGCCAAACTTATCTGATCAGCACCAAAAAATGGCCCGGGCTACAAAAAGATAACCGGGTGGGCGAGCCCAGACAACTCACGCCCGGCACGCAGTTGCGATTGCCCATTGCCTTGTTGAAACGCGAGGCTGTCGATGCCGAGGTGCTCAATCTTCAAGGCCCTGTCACGCGAACCCCTTTGAACGGCGCGACGCAAGCTCTGGACAAAGCCACGCGCCTACTCACCGGTGACACGATTGACACGGGCGTGGATGCCACCGTCTCCATCAAGTTCATTGATGGCTCACGCCTGCTGCTCACCCCCAAGAGCCGCTTGGTTTTGTCAGAAATGGTGATCCTGGGCAAATCCGGCGTGGCGCAAACCGTGATGGAGCTCCAGCAAGGCGCTTTGGACACGCGTGTGGCCAAACAATCGCCCACGGCGGGACGTTATGAAGTTAAAACTCGTGCGGTGAATTTGGCCGTGCGTGGCACTGATTTCCGCGCCAGTGTTGACCCGGCGGATCAAGTCGGTCGCAATGAAGTGCTGGAGGGTGCTGTACAAGCCAGCGCCGCCGGGACTCCGGTATTGGTGCCTGCTGGGTTTGGCACCTCTGCTGCGCCCGGAAAACCCGCCAGCCCCCCCGTGGCCCTGCTGGTTGCGCCCGATTTGAGTGGTGTTGATAAACGCCTAGAGCGCGTGCCACCCCGCTTTCAATGGGCCGCTTTGAGTGGTGCAACACGTTACCGCGCGCAGATTTTTGCCGACAAAACCTTTGAACGTCTCTTGCTCGATGGCGTGTTTACTACGCCTGGTGCCAAATGGACGGATCTGCCCGATGGACGCTACGTGTTGCGGGTGCGTGGCGTCGATCAGGGTGGCCTTGAGGGCTTGAACGCAGATCAAGAATTCGTCCTCAAAGCCCGACCCGAGGCCCCATTCATCAGTGAGCCGCTTGAAGGTGCCAAATCCTACGGACCAACGGCCAAGCTGCGCTGGAGCAACTCGGTGGTCGCGCAGGCCTACCATGTGCAGGTCTCGGCCCAGGCCGATTTTTCAAGCCTGGTCGCCGACCTGCCTGCCGTGGCGGGCACCGAGCAAACCGTCACATTGGAACCCGGCAAGCACTACTGGCGCGTGGCCTCTATCGCTGCGGGGGCGGACCATGGCCCGTTTGGCGACACTCAAAGTTTCACCCAACGCAAAATTCCAGACAGCCCCCAAGTCGAAGCACCCGGCATGGATGAAAAACAGCTCACCTTTCACTGGCGTGCGGGCGATGCTGGGGCCAAATACCAACTTCAGCTAGCGAACGAACTGAGCTTCTCCAAACCCTTGGTAGATCGCCTGCTACCTGAAAATCAAACGCAAGCTCAAGTGGATCGACCTGCGCCTGGCACCTACTACATGCGGATCAAGACGATTGACGTCGATGGTTTTGCCGGCCCGTTTGGGACGCCTCAGCAAATTGTCGTTCCGGATGATCCCAAACCCTGGCGTTTCTTGCCCCTCTTGTTGCCGCTCCTGCTCTGAGCACAAGCGTTCTTCATGTGATCTGACTTGCACTGGGGCCCAGCGTGTCTGCCTTACTAACCCGTTTTTGCCAGGTGGCCTGGATACCCTTGAGCGCCTTGGCACTGGCCTGGGGTTTGAGTGCAACACCGCTGCTCCATCGACTGGAAGGATTGGCGTTGGACGCGCAACTGCGACTGGCAGCCCAGGAGCATCACTTCACTGAAGCGCTGGTCATCGACATTGACGACGCCTCGCTGGACGCCATGAAGCCCTACTTCGGCAACTGGCCCTACCCCCGCGACACCTACGGCTTGCTGGTGGACTACCTGACGGAGATGGGCGCGCGCGCGGTCGCGTTTGACTTGGTTCTTTTTGACCAACGACCCGGCGACGAGGCCTTTCGGGACTCCATTCACCGCAACGCCAACGTGGTGCTCGCCACCGCTGCACGGCTGGATGCCCCGGTACAGAAAGCGACGGCGAACGCCTCCATGCAAGACTTGACGTGGTTGCCCCCCACCGAGTTGCGCCTGGAGTCCTGGCCCTCGGTTCAGCCGCCCCTCCCCTTGTTCACACAGTCCGCTCCAAGCTACGCCCACTTGGGTGTGGTGTCGGCCATTCCCGAATCGGACGGCTTGCTGCGGCGCATCCCCTTGTTCCATCGCTTTGGAGAGCAGGTGCTCCCGGCCATTTCATTGGCCGCCCATTTCCCGAAAGAGCCGCGCCCCTCGGCGCGCATGAACTCGCCCACCTCGGTACAAGTCGGGCCGCTGAATATCCCTGTGGACAAAGACGGGGCCATGCATTTGTACTTTCCCAGCAATCACGATCCCGTGGTCAGCCTGCCTTTCGAACGCGTGGCTCAAGCCATGCTGGGTGCCCAAGGCAAGGTGCTGAACGCGCAGACCTTTCGCGGAAAAACCATCTTTGTCGGAAGCACCGCCTTCTTCACCGACCGCGTCCTCACCCCTGTGGGTGAAATGAAAGGCGTCAATGTGCTGGCATTGATCCACCAGTCTTTAGCGCAAGGTTTGCTGCTCAAGGCCTCTAACGCCTTGGTCTGCGGCCTGCTGCTATGGGTCGCCTTGCTGCCCGCTCTGGGCTTGCTCATCTGGCCGCAGCGCCGCATGGCCAGTGCTACAGGCGTGGCGCTTGCAGGGGGTGGTTTGGTGTATGCCTGCCATTTCGTACTGCTGTACCTGTGGCATCAAGAAAGTGCGCTGTTGCTGCCACTGTTGGTGGTGGCTTTCACGCTGCTGCTGGAGAACATACGCGCTCTGCGCCAGTGCGCGAAGGGGGCGGCGTATTAACCCGCCAACAGCGTGGCAGGCTCTTCATGGGCCAGCACCATTTGGGCCCAGTCTTGCAACTGGCCAATATCCGCGTTCAACACGGCTTGTTTGACCGCCAGGATTTGGGAGGGGTGCATGGAAAAACTGCGCAAACCCAAACCCAGCAAGAGCCGGGTCATGGTCACGTCACCCGCCATTTCGCCACACACACTCACCTCTTTGCCTTGCGCCCGACCTTCGGCAATCGTGTCGGCCACGAGCCGCAGTACGGCAGGGTGCGCCGGGTCGAACAGATGTGAGACCGTTTCATCCGCCCGGTCAATGGCCAAGGTGTACTGGATGAGGTCGTTGGTACCGATGGAGAGGAAGTCGAAGTACTTCAAAAACATTTTCAGTGTCAAGGCAGCGGCCGGAATTTCAATCATGGCGCCAAGTTCGATGTCCCCAAACGCCAGCCCCGACTTTTCAAGCTCGGTCTTGGCCTGGGCCAGCAAGGCGCGCGTTTGACGAATCTCGCTCAGGTGCGCCAACATCGGTATCAGCATCTTGACGGGCCCATGCGCCGCCGCTCGCAAAATAGCACGCAACTGGGTGAGGAACATGGGCGGATCGGTCAAGCTCCAACGAATGGCGCGCAAGCCCAGCGCTGGGTTCAGGTGCGACTCCAGCTTGAGTGCGCCGTCCAGCGGTTTGTCGGCTCCGACATCGACCGTGCGTATGGTCACCGGCAAGCCTTGCATGCCTTCCACCGCAAGACGGTAGGCCTGGTACTGCTCTTCTTCGTCAGGCAGCCGATCCAGCCGCCCCATGAACAAAAACTCGCTGCGAAACAAACCCACACCCACAGCACCCGATGCCAGGGCGGTGGCGGCATCGTCGGGGCGTTCGATATTGGCCAGCAAGTCCACCACGTGACCATCCAGCGAGATGGCCGGCAGCTCGCGCACATTCGACAGCTGAAGTCGATCCTGAATGAACTGGCGCTGCTTGAGCTGGTATTCGGCCAAGATGATGGGCGAGGGGTCCACGATCACCACCCCGGCATCGCCATCAATGATGATCCAGTCGTCTTGCCGCACCAGTTGACTGCTCGCCCGTGCACCCACTACAGCGGGGATGCCCATGCTGCGTGCCACGATGGCGGTGTGCGAGGTCTTGCCCCCCACATCGGTGACAAAGCCCGTGAACACGCCTTGCTTGAACTCCAGCATGTCGGACGGGGACAGATCGTGCGCCACCAGCACCAAGGGCACGTCAGCACTGTCTGCACTGGTCTGAACGGGCTTGGGTTGCGCCAATGCGCTTAACTTCGTGGTCGCGTCGTGGGCTTGACCCTGCATGACACGCAAGAGTTTTTCCACGATTTGTTCGAGATCGACTTTGCGCTCACGCAAGTACGCATCCTCCATCTCGTCAAACTGGCGCGAGATCACCTCCAACTGCGTTAACAAAGCCCACTCGGCGTTGTAGAGACGATCTGTGATGGCGTCTTTCACGCCTTTGACCAACTCCTCATCTTGCAGCAGCATGAGGTGAACGTCGAGCAGGGCTTTGAGCTCATGCGGCGTGTCCTTGGGGCCCATGAGCGAGATGCTGTGTTGCATCCGGTGCATTTCTTCGATCACGGCATCGCGCGCACGGCGGATGCGTTCAATTTCTACATTCACTGCACCCGGCTCAATGAAGTAATGCGCCACATTCACCCGGCTGGCTGCCACCACCACGGCCCGCCCGATGGCAATGCCGCCACCCACCGCCAGGCCATGCAGGGAGAAGGTCATTCCCCTTCTCCAAATTTGTCGTTGATCAAGCTGGTGAGCGCCAGCATGGCCTCTTGCTCTCGCTCACCGAGGGTTTCAATCTCCACCGACGTGCCCAGGCCTGCGGCCAACATCATCACACCCATGATGCTTTTGGCGTTCACGCGGCGCTCACCCTTTGTAATCCAGACCTCACAAGGGAAGCTGCCCGCCAGTTTGGTGAGCTTGGCCGAGGCGCGTGCGTGCAGCCCCAATTTGTTGCTGATGGTGATGGTTTCCAAGCTCATTTTTGTTCCCCTTTGGTGTTCAGCGTTTGCGCTATTTTGGCATCGACTTGCAGGATGCCCTGCACACCACCGTGCAGGGCTTTTTCCATCAACACGTTCAAGGGCTCGTGCTGATACGCCACCGCACGCCACAGCATGGG
>CANCDA010000011.1 GCA_947374705.1 Comamonadaceae bacterium
CCCACAGGCAGATGAATCTCAAGTGCCCAGTCAAACATCAGCCACAGCGCAGGCCCGGCCAGCACCATGCAAGTCAGCACCGAGAGGCGCTTGCGCGCCCCGGCCAACCAAGCCACGCTGCCCACCAACAAGCCGATGGACAGGACATAACCGAGGAAGGGCAGCAGCGCGACGTAGGCCGCCAAGATCGCCAGCAAACCCAGGGCCATGCGGTGCGGGTGTTCTGCCCCGGCTTCTTCCTTGGCTTCATTAGGCTCGACCGCTTCGGCCTTGTTTTTGACGCCACTTTTCAGGAACAGCGCCACACAGGCCAGCAGCAGCAACCCGCCCACGCTCATGGGCACGCCATTGGCCCCCACGCTATCGGCCAACAGGCTGTCCTCAATGCCCCGCGCATAAAACAGGTAGCTGATGGCCAAGGCCGCGCCCACCAGCGCCGTGATGCGGTCCACGCGCTGGTCGGTCATTTGATCAGCCCCATTTCTTTGAAAGCAGCAGCGGTCTCTTGCGCCACCTCGGTGGTGAACTTGCGTGCGGCTTCGCGGCCCAGCACCATGGGCGTGAGGTGGTCTTTGGTGTAGTCGGCTTTGTATGCGGGCAAGGCCACCACTTTGCGCACCGCGTCTTCCCAGGTTTTGGCAATCGCATCGGGCAGGCCCTTGGGTGAGGCAATGCCACGGAATTTGCGGATCACCACATTGAGCCCCTGCTCTTTGGCCGTGGCCAGCTTAGGCAAGGTCGCCAGGCGCTGCTCAGACAGCGTGGCCAGCAGGCGGATCTTGCCCGCCTCCAGCTGGCCTTGCAGTTCTTGCATCTCACCTATGCCGATGTCGTAGGTGCCGTTGAGCACGCCGATCATCAAGTCGCCCCCACCCTCGTGGCTGACGATGGGCACCTTGACGCCGCCCGCGCGCGCCAGCTTCTCCATGCCAATGCGCTCAAGAGACGCCGGGTTGGCCGCACCCCAGCGCGATTTTCCGGGGTTGGCCTTGGCGTGGGCCACCACATCGCTCAGGCTTTTAAAAGGCGACTCGGTGCGGGTGTAGATCACCTCGGGGTCGATGAAAATAATCAACATCGGGTCCAGCCCGTCGTAGCCCACGGGCGGCTTGGACAGAAGCGTGGTCTGGATGTAGGTGGGTGTGGTGCCGTAAAAGATAGAGCCATTGGGCGCGCCTTTGGCTACATTGGCTACGGCCGTGGCCCCGCTGCCGCCGCGCACGTTTTCTACGGCGAGATTGGTCTTGAGCACGCCTGCGAGGTGCTTGTTCAGATTGCGTAAGAACACGTCGGTGCCGCCGCCCGGGCTGGAATGGGTGACCAGGGTGACGCGGCTTACAGGGTAGGGGGCTTGCGCTGAGGCGGATGCAGGTGCCGACGTTTGGGCCAGCGCAACGCTGCCCAGCAACAAAGTCAGGCTGGCCGTGGCGAGCAGGGTGCGTAGGTACATGGCGATGTGATGAAGAAAAGTGGAAATACCGAGAGCATTGACCCAAAGCGAATCAAGCCCGTGTTCCATTGGGAAGAACGGCGTTCTTCCAATTGAAAAGCTGCCTCCATTAGGCTAAAAAACCCGTGTTCTAACCATACGGGTTAACCCTGTTATTCGGGTGATAAAGCCTCCAGTAGCAAGCGATTGACCTCATCCGCGCTTTCATATTGCACCCAGTGCCCCACGCCGGGCAAGATGCAAGCTTGGCGCTGCGGCTGGCCTTCGAGCAAGGTTTTTTTCAACACAGCGGGCTCCGCGGTCACATCATGTTCACCCCAGACCAGCAGCACCTGGGCGCTGGTCTGGGCTAGCGCGGCGCTCAGGCCACCGGCTTGCGAGATGGGGCGACTGCGAAAACGGGCACGCTTGCACGACACGCTGTGCACGGCGAGCGCCAGCGCGTCAATTTGCGCGGGGTCAAACAACATGTGCATGTGCAAGTTGTGGTGCATGCAGGCATCAATCGCCTCCTGCGTTTTAGCGCGGTGCCAGTTCATCAACTCACCGCGCGGGCGACGCAAGCCGCCGTGACCTGCAGCCCCTAGCAATACCAAGTGCCGAATGCGCGACCGCCGCGCTGCAAGCTGCGCCGCCACCAAACCGCCGAATGAAAACCCGACCAGATCAACCCACGTGTCTGCACCCACCAGCGCGTCCAAGCTGTTCAAGGTGGCGTGAACCAGATCGGCCATGTCGCCAGAACGCGATGGCCCCAAGTCATCGGACTCACCAAAACCCGGCAAGTCGGGCACCCACACCGTGAAGCGCCTGGCCAAAACCTCGATGTTGCGCACCCAGTGCAGCCAACTGCCGTGGCCACCGTGTAGCAGCACCAAGGGTGGACCTTCACCAAATTGCCGCCAGCAGACAAAGCGCCCATCCACCTCCACGCGGTGGCGGGTGGCTTGGGCTTCGAGTTGGGTGATGAGTGGGTCTGTCATGACTTGTATTTTCGTCATTCTTGCGCAGCCCCTGCGTCTCGCGCCTCCTTGCAGAGTTCTTCAATCGAAATCGGCGGGCCTTCGTGCTTGGCCTCAGGGTCGCACGCCCGGAGACTCCAGCGCCATGCCTTTGGCTTGTGCGGCCAGGTACAACTCCAGCTCCACCAACTCTGGCGCACCCAACGCATAGGGCTGTGAACGCACGCCGCTCATGCAGTTGCGCAGGCGGCGCTGGAGCGAACCGACGCCTTGCCATTCCAGCCGGTACACGGGGTAGGCGGTGGGGTGGGCTTGGGGGATGAGGTTGCCCCCCAGGCGCAGGCCCGCGCGCTCGTCATGGCACTGCGCACAGGAGAGGTTGAGCTGGCCCATGCGTTGCGTGTAGCGCTGTTGGCCTTGGTCAATGAAAGGCTGCAAACGCGCGTCGGTGGGTGGGGTGATGGGCAGGCCGCGGGATTGGCGTGCGATGTAGCTTTCCAGGGCCAGCAACTCTTGGCTCTCAGAGCGCCAAGCGGGGGCTTGGCTCTGGTTGACGCGGCACAGGTTGATGCGCTGGGCCAGGTTGATGGGGCGTTTTGAAGCGTCATCAAACGCGGGGTAGCGAGCAGCCACACCGCGCATGGACTGGCTGGCTTCACCATGGCAACTGGCACAAGAACGGTTTGAGGTTCGGGTGCTGGCCGCAGGCGTGCTTTGCCACACCTCATGGCCCTGCTTGACCCACAACATGCCGGGGTTGAGCGCATCGTCGCGCTGCATGGCTTGCAAGTCGGGGCTCATAAACTCAGCGCCGGAGCGACGCGTTTTTGAGGCCTCCTGGGCATGGCCCATGCCCATCCACATCAAGGGCAGCGCCAGCAGCGCAGAGGCAGCAAGGCCGCGCAAGATTGGCCTCATGTGACTTGCAGCGCCACGCTCTCGCTATGGCGAAAACCGTTGTCACCTTCCCAGCTGAAGCGCAGCGTTCCACTGCTCGTGGCGACGGTGTGAAACGCGATGTAGGGGTTGGCCGCCATGGCCGGGTACAGGGCCGCTTCAAACACCAACTCGTCGTTGTAGTGGCAACTGAAGTGGGTGATGATGTTGCGCGGCAAAATTTTGCCGTTGTCGCCCGGGCGAAAGCCGGTTTCCATCTCGTGAGCGATGGTGGTGTGAATCTCGATGGCCTCGCCGCGCTGGGCACTGGCGGGTGATTTGATGAGGGTGCGGGCCATAGTCAAACCACCTCTTCCAAACAGGCCGCAATCGACACGTTCACGTTCACCGTGTGCGACCAGCACGTACCGTCATTCATGCGCGCCACCGCCACCAGTTGCTGCGTGGTGGCCAGTCGGATGCGAGTGGCCACGCGGGCGCGGCCACTGCGGGGACTCAAGCTGAACTTCGCCACCTCGCGTTGCGGGTTGCGCTCGTTAAAGATGGCGATGGCGGTGACGTGGTCGCCTGCCGTCATCGGGCTCTCTACCGACACGGTGAGCGGCACGGTGTTGCCGTTGTCCACGATGGGGGCAATGTCGAGCAGCACGCGGCCTGCCTTCACCGGCGCACCGGCGGCGAAGCTGCGGATGGCAGCAGCCAGTTCATCGCTATTGGCCGTGGCGTTGCCCACCCATAGCCAAGTCCCAATGGCCACGCCGGCCTTGAGCAGTTGGCGGCGTTGGTTAAGGGTTTTATGCGTCATGTGGTTCGCCTGTTTTTTCATTGCAGTGTGCTCAGGTAAGCAATCACGTCTTCAATTTGTTGCGCGCTCAAAATCGGCTGGTCGCGCCAAGCCGCCGCCACACGCGTGAGGCCGCTCAATGCATGGTAAGCGGGCATGATGGTTTGAGGATTAATTTGACGTGAATCGACCAAGCGCAGGCGCAGTTGCGCTGTAGTCCAGCGCGCGCCTGCACCGGCCAGACTGGGGGCCAAATCCCCTTGAAACTGCACCTCAGGCAAGGGACCGCTGTGGCACAGCAGGCACAGGCTGAGCGAGCGGTTCGCCACCACGCTGCGCCCGCGTACCACGTCACCCGCAACTGGCGTTAGGGGTTCGGGCAGTGAATCCGTCACGGTAAGCGTCACAGTTTGTGCGCTAGCGTTCATGGTGAACGCAACGCCAAGAAGTGCGAGCCAGACACAGACCCAAGCCGGGCAACCCGCCCCTTGCAGGCGTGTTGCCCGTCGCATCCTCAAGCCCGTTTCAGGCTGTGGTGCTTGAGCGGCAGGTCGCGAATGCGCTTGCCGGTGGCGGCAAAAATCGCATTCAACACTGCGGGTGCGGCCACCGCAATGGTGGGCTCGCCCACGCCGCCCCAGAAGCCGCCGGAGGGCATGACCGTGGTCTCTACCTTGGGCATTTCATGCAGGCGCATCACGGGGTAGCTGTCAAAGTTCTTTTGCTGTACAGCGCCGTTGCTGATGGTGATTTCACCGTACAAAGCCGCCGACAAGCCATAGACAAACGAGCCTTCCACCTGGTACTCAATCTGCTGCACGTTCACGGCGTGGCCGGGGTCTGTCGCGGCCACGATGCGGTGGATTTTGAGCCAACCGTCGTCGCTGACCGACACCTCGGCACACGCCGCCACATAGCTGCCAAACCCCATGGTCTGTGCCAGGCCACGGAACACGCCTTTGGGCGCGGGCTTGTCCCAACCGGCCTTGCTGGCCACGGCATTGAGCACGGCCAAATGCTTGGGGTGATTGGTCATGAGCTTGCGCCGGAAGGCCAGCGGGTCTTGCCCGGTGGCGTGGGCGATTTCATCAATGAAGGACTCGACGTAAATCGTGTTTTGATTCAGGTTCACCCCGCGCCAAAAACCGGCCGGCACGTGCGTGTTGCGCATGGCGTGGTCGATCAGCAGGTTGGGGATGGTGTAGCCGAAGTTGCCTTCAGGGCCCGAGGCCTCCAGACCCTGGAACACCACCGGGTCTTTGCCGTTTTTAATCGCCTGCGGCGCGACGGTGGCCAAGATGGACTGGCCTGAGATGCGCATGTGCAAGGCGTTGACGTTGCCCTTGTCGTCCAACCCCGCCGTGAGTTTGCACTGCGTGATGGGATGGAAGAAGCCTTGCGCCATGTCCTCTTCGCGCGTCCAGATCAGCTTGACGGGCGTGCCCGGCATGGTCTTGGCGATGGTCACCGCTTGGGTGACGAAATCGTTACGCGCGCGGCGACCAAAACCACCGCCCAGGTACTCTTGGTACACATCGCACTTGGCGGGGGGCAGGCCCGCCGCTTCTGCGGTGGCGGCCAAAGAGGCTTCGGCGTTTTGCGTGGGTACCCAGACCTCACAGCGCTCGGGCGTCCAGCGCGCGGTGGCGTTCATGGGCTCCAGCGGTGAATGGCTCAGGTGCGGGTAGGAATAGACGGCTTCGATCTTGCGGGCCGCTGTGGCCAGGGCGGCGGGTGCGTCACCCTGCGAGTTGCCCACCACCGCGTCTTTGGCGTCCAGCCCGGCTTTGAGCACCTCGGCGATGCTGGCGCTGGAGACTTTGGCGTTGGGCCCCATGTCCCATTCAATCGACAAGGCCTCTAGCGCGGTCTTGGCGCGCCACCAGGTGTCGGCCACCACGGCCACGGCGCTGTCGCCCACCTGCATCACTTTTTTGACGCCAGCGCGCTTCTCGATGCTGGCGGCGTTAAAACCCTTGACCTTGCCGCCAAATACTGGGCAGTCGCGGATGGCGGCGTTGAGCATGCCGGGCAGCTTGACGTCGATGCCGTAGTTCTGCGCGCCCATGGTTTTTTTGACCGTGTCCAGTCGGGCGATGCGCTTGCCGATCAGGCGCCAGTCTTTCGGGTCTTTCAAGACAATGCTGGCGGCGTCTGGCGGTGTGAGCTTGGCGGCGGCTGCGGCCACTTTGCCATAGCTGGTTTTGCGATTGCTCGCTTTGTGCGTGATGACGCTGTTGGCGGCCACACATTCGGCAGCGGGCACGCCCCACTCCTGCGCAGCGGCTTGCACCAGCATCATGCGGGCCGCAGCGCCACCTTTGCGCACATAGTCTTGCGATTCACGAATGCCTCGGCTACCGGTGGCATTGAAGTTGCCCCAAACGCGTTTGCGCGCCAGGCTTGTGCCCGGTGTGGGGTGCTCGGTCGTGACTTTGGCCCAGTTGCATTCCAACTCCTCGGCCACCATCTGCGCCAGGCCGGTGAGCGTGCCTTGGCCCATTTCAGCGCGGGCAATGCGCACGACCACCGTGTCATCAGGTTTGATGACGACCCAGGCATTGACCTCGGGCGTGGCGTCTTGTGCGCTGGCGAAGGGCACGTGAAAGCTCAGCATCAGGCCACCAGCGGTGGCCGTGGTGCTGGCCAGGAAGGTGCGGCGGGACAGGTCTGTGTTCATAGGGGTCTGGCTCATGTGGTGCTCCCGTCAGCGTGCTGGATGGACAGTTGGGCGCTCTTGGTGGCCCCACCGGCGACCACCACCTTGATGGCCGCGCGGATGCGGTTGTAAGTGCCACAGCGGCAGATGTTGGTGATGGCAGAGTTGATGTCCGCATCACTCGGGTTCGGCTTGGCTTTGAGCAGCGCGGTCACGGCCATGATCATGCCGCTCTGGCAGTAGCCGCACTGCGGCACGTCCAGCTTGGCCCAGGCTTTTTGCACCGGGTGCGAACCGTTGGGCGACAGGCCCTCAATCGTCACCACTTTTTCATTCGGGCTGACGGAGGACACCGGGCGCACGCAAGTACGTGTGGCCACGCCGTCAATGTGCACCGTGCAGGCACCGCACTGGGCCACGCCGCAGCCGTATTTGGTGCCGGTCAGGCCGATTTGCTCGCGCAAGACCCATAAAAGTGGGGTATCGGGTTCGGCTTCGAATTCACGAACCTTGCCGTTGACGTTCAGTTTTGCCATTGTGTTTCCTCAAGTTTTCTTGGCGATAAAGGCCGGGCGAATGTTGCCACAGTCGAGGGGGTTTATAAAGCGCCTTTGCAGAATGCGCAATCCGAGAAAACACCGGGGGGAAACACCTGGCAGATTCGGGCTGACAATACGCAAGCCCCAGGCACTGGCACCGCCGCCTATTCAGCCCCACTTATGCGTCCACATTACAAACACTGGCCTCGTCGCCTGCCCCATAGCCTGAGTCCCCGAGCCACCACCTTGTGGGACAACCTGGCCACCAGCGCACGACGCTACCCGCACAAAGCCTGTTTGGTGTTCTTCGGTCGGGTCTTGAGCTATGCCGAGGTGCTGCAAAAAGCAGAGCACATGGCGCTCGACTTGCAGGGTCTGGGCGTGCGCCCAGGCGACCGCGTGGTGCTCAGTTTGCAAAACTGCCCACAACTCGTCATCGCCCACTTCGCCATCCTGCGCGCCAACGCGGTGGTCGTGCCCGTCAACCCCATGAACCGCCTGGAGGAGCTCAAGCACTACATCAGCGACCCGGACGCCCGCATCGCCATCACCACCGCAGATATCGCGCCCGAGCTGGCGCGTGCCAGCGATGCCTTGCCGCCAGAGCAGCGGCTGGCGCATTTGATCGTGACCCAGTTCACCGATGCGTTTGACGCTGACATCACCGGGGATGAAGCGCCACCGACAAGCTGGCACGACTGGCTACTCACGCGCCACGCACTGCCTGAGTTGCAAGGCGGGCAAGTGCATGCGTGGGATGCGGTCTTGAAAGGTCAAGCACAGGGTTCACTCCCCGAGCTGCAAGTTGGCCCCAGCGACTTGGCCCTGCTGCCTTACACCAGCGGCACCACTGGCCTGCCCAAGGGCTGCATGCACACGCACGCCAGCATCATGCACAACGCCATGGCCAGCGCCCTGTGGAACAGCAGCACCGCAGAGAACGTGACGCTGGCCGTGGTACCCATGTTCCACATCACCGGCATGGTCAGCGTGATGCACACCAACATTCGCCTGGGCGCCACGCTGGTGGTGATGCCGCGCTGGGATCGTGAGCTGGCCGGGCGTCTCATTTCACGCCGCCGCGTGACGCACTGGACCAACATCCCCACCATGGTGATTGACCTGCTGGCCAGTCCCCACTTTGCGCAGTACGACTTATCCAGCCTGAAGTACATCGGCGGCGGCGGGGCGGCCATGCCGCAAGCTGTGGCCCAGCGTTTGTTGGAGCAGTACGGTCTGCCTTATATCGAAGGTTACGGCTTGACAGAAACCGCAGGCCCCTCGCACACCAACCCGCCCGATGCACCCAAGCAGCAGTGTCTGGGCATCCCCTTCATAAGCACCGATTCACGCGTGATCGACCCCGAGACGCTGACTGAGTTGCCCGCGGGCCAAACCGGCGAAATCGTGACCCATGGTCCCGAGGTTTTCTCAGGCTACTGGAAGCTGCCCGAGGCCACCGCGCAAGCCTTCATCCTGCTGGACGGCAAGCGTTTTTTCCGCACCGGAGATTTGGGCCGGGTCGATGAAGACGGCTATTTCTTCATGGTCGATCGGCTCAAACGCATGATCAACGCCTCGGGCTTCAAGGTCTGGCCCGCCGAGGTAGAAGCCTTGATGTTCAAGCACCCCGCCATTCAAGAGGCCTGCATCATCGCCACACACGACAGTTACCGAGGTGAGTCGGTCAAAGCGGTTGTGGTGCTGCGCGCCGCGCACGTGGGTCGGGTGAGCGAGCAAAACATCATTGACTGGTGTCGTGACAACATGGCGGTGTACAAAATCCCCCGCCACGTTCAATTCGTTGAAACCTTGCCCAAGAGCGGCGCGGGCAAGGTGATGTGGCGGGCCTTGCAAGACGCAGAAAGAAATCAATGAAACTCTCAGTTCTCGATCAATCCGTGGCCGTTGCGGGTCGCCCTCAGAGCGACGCCATTCGCGACACCCTGGCACTTGCCGAACATGCCGAGGCGCTGGGCTACCACCGCTTCTGGCTCAGCGAACACCACAGCCACCCCAGCATCGTCGGTAGCGCGCCGGAGGTGCTGATGGCGGCGGTGGCCGCGCGCACCACGCGCATCCGCATTGGCAGCGCGGGCGTGATGCTGCCGCACTATGCGCCGCTCAAAGTGGCCGAGCAGTTTCGCGTGCTGGACGCACTCGCACCCGGGCGCATTGACCTGGGCGTGGGTCGCGCACCGGGCAGTGACTACCGCACCTCGCAGTTGCTCAACCCGGACGCCAATGCGTCTGAAGACTTCCCGCGCCAAGTGCTGGAGTTGCAGGCTTGGGTCACGGGCAGCGGCTTGCCGACGGGCCACCCCGGCCACGGCGTGGACGCCTGCCCCACCGGCCCGACCGCGCCCACGCTGTGGATGCTGGGCAGCTCCAACTATGGCGCGCAACTCGCCGCGCATTACGGCCTGCCTTACGCTTTTGCCTACTTCATCACCGATGGCCAAGGCGCGACCGAGGCCTTGAGTCTCTACCGCCACAATTTCCAAGCCACCCCGCAGCAGCCCCGCCCGCACGCCACCCTATGCGTCTGGGCACTAGCGGCTGATACGACTGAGGAAGCCTGGTACCACTTCCGCAGCCGTGAGCGCTGGCGCATGGATCGCAACATCGGCCAGCTCGGCCCGATCTTGCCCGCCGATGAAGCCCTGCGCGAGTACAGCGCGGCAGAGCTGCCCGCGCTGGAGCGCTTGCGGCGCAACGCTTTGGTGGGCAGTGGGGCTGAGGTGGCCCAGCGGCTGCGCACTCTGGCCGAGTCGCTGGCGCTGGACGAGCTGGTCATCATCACCTGGGCCAGCGAGCCGCAGGTGCGCCGCCGCTCTTACGAGTTGCTGGCGCAGGCTGTCAACCCAAAATAGAAATCTCCCCTTTGCCCCAGATGCAACGGTCCCCTTCCCAAGAATTGGGTCATACCCAAGATGGACAAGGCCATGATGATGAGTCACAAGGAGGCCAAACGCTACGCAATGGTGTAACAGGTGATGGACAACACGCTTGAGCAAAGCCAAGCTGCCCCACGATTGGGTTGACAGCGCTTTCAACGGTGCTCAAACACCGCCTTGCGCTTGGCCACAAACGCAGCCATGCCTTCCTTCTGGTCGGCCGTGGCAAACAGGGCGTGAAACAGGCGGCGCTCAAACATCACGCCGTCGTTCAGGCTGCTCTCAAAGGCACGGTTGACTGACTCTTTGGCCGCCATGGTGGCCATTTGTGAGTACTCACAAACAATCAAGGCCGCGCCCAGCGCCTCGGTCATCAGTTGGTCTAGCGCCACCACACGGCTCACCAGCCCGGCGCGCTCGGCCTCGGTCGCGTCCATCATGCGCCCGGTCAGTGCCATGTCCATGGCCTTGGCCTTGCCCACCGCGCGCGGCAAACGCTGTGTGCCGCCCGCGCCGGGGATGACGCCGAGTTTGATTTCCGGCTGACCAAAGCGGGCATTGTCCGCCGCGATGATGAAGTCGCACATCATCGCCAGCTCACAGCCGCCGCCCAGGGCAAAGCCGCTCACCGCTGCAATCACCGGCTTGCGGATGCTGCGCAGTTGCTCCCAGTTGCGGGTGATGTAGTCGCCCTTGTACACATCGGCAAAGCTGTAGGTGGCCATGGCGCCAATGTCGGCCCCGGCGGCAAAGGCTTTTTCGCTGCCGGTGATGACCATGCAACCAATGGCGGGGTCGGCGTCAAAGGCTTTGAGTGCCGTGCCCAGCTCGTCCATGAGCTGGTCGTTCAGTGCATTGAGCTGTTTGGGGCGGTTCAGCGTGATGACGCCCACTTTGTCGGCCTCTGTGCGGACTTGGATCATTTCGAAGTTCATGGTTTCTCCGTTTGTAAAAATAAGCGATACGCAGGGTTGAGGGTTTCCTCAACATAGGGGTAGCCGAGTGTGGTCAGGAATTTGCTAAAGGCCGCGGTGTCAGCGGCGGGCACTTGTAGGCCGACCAAGATGTGGCCGTAGTCCGCGCCGTGGTTACGGTAGTGGAACAGGCTGATGTTCCAGTTCGGGCGCATGAGGCTGAGAAATTTCATCAGTGCACCGGGCCGTTCGGGGAACTCAAAGCGCAGCAGGCGTTCATCCTGTGCCAATGCGGAGTGACCGCCCACCATGTGGCGGATGTGCTCTTGCGCCAGCTCGTCATGCGTGAGGTCTAAGGCCTCAAACCCGTGTTTGTGCAAGTTGGCGGCGATTTTGCTGCTCTCGCCTTTGTTGCTGGTGGTCAGGCCCACAAACACATGGGCCTGTTTTGAGTCACTGATGCGGTAGTTGAACTCAGTCACGTGGCGCGGAGTTTTCACGCCCCCCAGGGCGGGCAAGTCGCCGATCAGTTCGCAAAAGCGCCTAAAGCTGCCGCGTTCCTCGGGGATGGTCACTGCAAACAGCGCCTCGCGCTCCTCGCCCACCTCGGAGCGCCCGGCCACAAAGCGCAGGCGGTCAAAGTTCATATTGGCACCGCACAAAATGGCGGCGTAGGTCTGGCCCTTGGTCTTGTGCTGGGCCACGTACTGCTTGATGGCCGCCACGGCCAGTGCCCCGGCGGGCTCCACGATGCTGCGCGTGTCCACAAAAATGTCTTTGATGGCGGCGCACACGCTGTCGGTGTCCACCTCGATGAATTCGTCCACCAGTTTGCGCGTCAGGCGAAAGGTTTCCTCCCCCACCAGCTTGACGGCTGTGCCGTCGGAGAAGAGGCCCACATCGGTCAGCGTCACGCGTTTGCCCGCTTTGACCGACTGAATCATCGCGTTGGAGTCGTTCATCTGCACACCGATGACTTTGATCTCAGGCCGCACCGCCTTGATGTAGCTGGCCACGCCCGAAATCAGGCCACCGCCCCCAATGGCCACAAACACCGCGTCCAATTTGTTCGAGCCCAGGCCTTGGAGTTGGCGCAGCATCTCCATCGCAATCGTGCCCTGCCCGGCAATCACGTCCGGGTCGTCAAACGGGTGCACAAAGGTCAGGCCCTGTTTTTTCTCCAGCGCGGCAGCGTGGGTGTAGGCGTCGGAGTAGCTCTCACCAAACAACACCACCTCGCCGCCCAGGGCCTTCACCGCCTCAATCTTGAGCTGCGGCGTGGTGGTGGGCATCACGATCACAGCGCGGCAGCCCAGGCGGTGCGCGCTCAGCGCCACGCCTTGCGCGTGGTTGCCTGCCGAGGCGCAAATCACGCCTTTTGCGAGTTGCTCCGGCGCGAGCTGCGCCATCTTGTTATAAGCCCCGCGCAGCTTGAAGCTGAACACCGCCTGCTGGTCTTCGCGCTTGAGCAGTACCTTGTTGTGCAGGCGACGACTCAGGGCTTTGGCGGGCTCAAAAGACGACTCCACCGCCACGTCATAGACGCGGGCGGTCAGGATTTTTTTCAGGTAATCGGCGGGCTGGAGAGGTTTTTTTCGAAGAGTTTGCGTCATGGGGGAACTTTACAGCCGGTTCATTGCGGTGCGGTACACCTTGTTTTTGTCGCGCTTGCCGGTGGCGATCACCGTCACGAAAACCTCGCCATCATCCACGCGGTAGATCAAGCGGTAGCCCAGGCTAAGGAGTTTGATTTTGTAGCAGTCCGCCATGCCGTGTAGCGCTGCCGAGGGGACGCGCGGTTGCTCCAGGCGTTCGGTCAGCTTTTTCTTCAGGGGTTCGCGCACACTGCCATCGAGTCGATGCCACTCCACCAGCGCCTGCGCGTGAAAGCGCAGCTTAAAGCGCATCGAGATTGACTTCAACGAAGGGGCCAGCCGCACGCTCGCGCACCAGCTTGGCGTCTTCCATGTCCTCTAGGTAAGCCATCAACTGCTCGTAATGATGGGCAGGCAACAAATAGGCTTCGGGGCGGTTGTGGTTAAGCACGGCAATGGGGCCGTCATCGGCCTGTTTGAGAATGCCCGCGTAGTTGCGCTTGAGTTCGGTCACACTGACCGCCAACTGAGACAGAACGGTGTCCATAGTGTGTTTTGAAAGATGTTAAATACGATGTTTATTAGAGCATGAAATTGACTTGACGGACAATGGCGACAGTTTTTCAGAGGAGTTGTATATGGATTGCACAGTGAGTTGGACAGGCGCTTCGGGCACGCGCTCGGGCATGGGTTTTGTGGCAGAAACGGGCAGTGGCCACACCTTGGTGATGGACGGCGCGCCTGACGCTGCCAAGCCAGAGAACGGTGGCCAAAACCTTGCCCCACGCCCCATGGAAACCCTACTGGCCGGGGCCGGTGGCTGCACTGCCTATGACGTGGTGCTCATCCTCAAGCGCGGTCGGCACGACGTGCGTGGCTGCTCGGTGCGCTTGCAGGCCGAGCGGGCCGAGGTGGAGCCCAAGGTATTCACCGCCATCAACATGCACTTCACCGTCACCGGCACCGGCATTCCGGCGGTCGCCGTGGAGCGCGCCATCAAGATGAGCCACGACAAATACTGCTCCGCCACCATCATGCTGGGCAAGACGGCGCAGATTACCACCAGTTTTGATTTGGTTGAGATTTGAGGTAAATTACAGGCATGTCCACCATTACCTTTGATTCTCTGAAGCTGTCGGATCGACTCAAGACCGCCGGGTTCAGCTCTGAGCAGGCGGAAACCGTCGTGCGCGTTATCGCCGAGGCGCAAGACGAATTGGTCACAAGAAAAGACCTTGACGCTGCTTTGTCGCCCCTAAAAACTGACTTGGCCGTGCTCAAAACTGAAATTACCCAAATCAAATGGATGCTGGGCTTTGTCATTGGCGGCGTCATTGCCGTTTTGGCCAAGTTGCTCAGCCACTGAGAACCTCTCAAACGTAATGCGCCGTCCCCGTCATCACCTTGGCGGCGGCACTCATCAGCACCTTCACAGGATGCGGCAATTCCATCGCCCCTGACTCGCGTGCCTCCAGCGCGTGTTGCGCTTCATCCGCCTGCATTTGCGCCACGATGACGCGGGATGTGGTGTCACCTGCAGGCAGCCGCCCTAGGTGGCTTTGCAGATGTGCCTCCACCTGCGCCTCGGTCTCCAGCACAAAGCCCAGGCTCACACGGTCTCCTAGCCGCCCGGCCAGAAGGCCTAGGCCAAAAGCCCCGGCGTACCACAGCGGGTTCAGCAGAGATGGGCGTGCGCCCAACTCGTCCAGGCGCTGTTTTGTCCACGCCAGGTGGTTGCTTTCTTCGGCGCTGGCTTTTTGGAAATGCGCGCGCAGCGCAGCGCTCTGGGTGGCCAGTGCCTGCGCCGTGTAAAGCGCCTGCGCGCACACCTCGCCCACATGGTTCACGCGCATCAACGCGCCCGCGTGGGCCTTGTCAGCAGCAGAGAGTTCGCTGGCGGACTCAACCGGAATGGGGCAGGGCAGGCTGGCGCGCGTCGGCGCAAACAGCGTGCGCAAGGCGCTGTCGGCGGCGATGAGGATGTGGTCGATAGATGAGTTCAGCATGGGGGGGAATTGGAATCTGACCTAGGAAGGTGTATCACGAGTATCGTGGATCAGTTCAGCCACCTACGCATATTGAATTAATTTTTGGTATCACCTAAAATACCACTTGTGAACTCCAATATCGTCATTGACACCAATGTAGTAGTTGCCGCACTCAAATCATCGCGTGGTGCTTCGTTTCGCATGCTGTCGATGGTGGAGCATGAGCGCTTTGTCATACATCTATCAACCCCTTTGGTGACAGAGTATGAAGCAGTTTTGAAGCGGGGTCTCACAACACTTTCACCCCAAGAAATTGACGACGTTATTGATTTTCTTTGCGCCAAAGCAGTCCTCAACAAAATCTTTTATCTTTGGAGACCCCTGTTGAAAGACCCTGGCGATGACTTTGTTTTGGAGCTCGCCGTCAAATCTGGTGCAACCATCGTGACTTGGAACACCAATGATTTCAAACCCGCTGCGCGATTTGGCATTGCTGTGCTCAACCCGCGCGATTTTTTAGCATCACTGGAGAAACAACCATGAGCGCCATCAGTGTTCGCCTGCCAGATTCGATCCATAAAATGGCTCGCAATATCGCCAGTCTGGATCATATTTCTCTGAATCAATTCATCGCATCAGCCGTGGCGGAAAAAATCTCTGCACTCACCACCGAAACCTACCTGTCCGAACGGGCAGCCCAAGGCTCGGCGGCAAAATTCCGGGCGGCCTTGTCTAAAGTACCCGAAGTAGAGCCGGAGGTTTTTGATCGTCTGTGAAATTGACCCGCATGAGTTCACACAGGCTTGACTGACTTAAGTCAGCTACAGATCAGAAAAGCTGTTTGGCGAAGTTAGCCACAGCAAGGGCAACCAAGATACCCATCATCCAGAACAACTTGTCAAATTTGGCATCAAGGCTGTCCATGCGCCGCTCTACTTTAACCAACTCATCGCGCACGCCGTAAATATCTGTTTTGGTGGCCAATTGGGCATCCATGACTTCGGACAAAGACTCCTTCTGCGCCTCAGCCATGGGTGTCAAAGGTGATGGTGCTCATGCGCAGGAGTTTACACGCCAATCCCTGTCACACGCCAACTTCACTTCGGCAAAGGACGAGGCTCAGTACGACACACTTTGTTGCAGCGGTGCAACGAAAACGAAAAAATAAGCCCGGTTTACACGGGTTTTCTTTGCCAAAGCGAGTGAGGTTTGGTTCAATAGCCCCAACTTCCTGATTCAGGACGTTAGGACTCTTACTCAACCTTTGGAGAATTTTTTAAATGAAAAAGACCCTCATTGCCTTGGCCGCTCTGGCTGCCACCGCTTCTTTCGCTCAAGTCACACTGTCCGGTCGTATTGCCCTGGGCGTGTCTTCTTACAGCGCCAACGGTTCTACCGTCGGTGCCGCTGCTGATGCTTCTGCACGTACCAAAGTTGACGAATACTCTTCACGTCTGAAGTTCGCTGTGAACGAAGACCTGGGCGGTGGCATGCGCGCTTTCGGCGTGTATGAATTCGGTCTGAACTACGACACAGGCACGGGCAACGGTCAGAGCGGCACGGCTAATACCGCTTCCGCTTTCAACGGCTCACGCGAATCCCACATCGGTATTGGTAACAGCACCATGGAAGTTCGTGTTGGTCGCCAGAACGTGTACTGGACTCAGGGCGACCTGAGCGAGCAAGGCGCTAACTTCGTTGGTAAAGACTCCATCTCTGACATGTACACGCGCGTACTTGGCGGCAATGTGCGTCAAAACAACACCATCCTGCTGAATCTGAACAGCACTTCTTTTGCAGGTTCGCAACTGTACTGGGCTACTGAAGCTTCGTCCGAGTCCGCACCAGTGGGCTCGCCTACCGCAGCTCAATCTAATGCTAATGGCAGCGTGGTTGGCTTTAAGCTGAACTGGGATCAAGGTGCATGGCATGCCATGGCTGACTACAACAAGCGTAGCAATGTGTCCGCTGATGTGGCTGGTGTGTTCCCTGCCCTCAACTCTACATTTGATGCTACATCCATCAAACTGGGCCTGGGCTATCGTTATGCAGAACGCAGCATTGTTGCGATCCACTACTGGGATATGAAGAAAGAGTTCACCGACGCAGCGACCAACAACACAGCCACGGTTCAAGCCGTTGCTGGCGTGACGGGTGGTTCGATCAATGGCGGCAACAAGCAAACTGGTTGGGCTCTGAACGTGACGCACAACTTGGGCAATGGTCTGTTGGGTTACGCCTCCTACGGCGTGCTGAACAACATGTCCGGCACAGGCACCAATGCTGACCTGAACGACTCTGGCACCACGGCTTACAGCATTGGTATCCGTAAAGAGTTGTCCAAGCGTACCGCTTTGTTCGGCACCTACGGCCAGATCAACAATGCAGCCGCTGGCACCTACGCACCTACCGGTGGTTCTTTCGTGCCTGTCACGGTTCAACCTGGTGCAGACCCAACTTACTTCGGCATTGGCATGATGCACAACTTCTGATCTGACGCTGGCATTAGCCAGCTGATGGTTTGAAAGTTCAAAACCCCCGCTACGGCAACGTGGCGGGGGTTTTTTATTGGTGCGCCCAGCATGGGCGAACTCCTGGAGGTGCAAGTCCTCTACCCTTGCCCGGCAAGGGGAAGAGTTAGCCAAGATTAATTGGGGATTCCAATTAAATCCGGGTGCGTACCATCCAAATTGCATTCTGAGCTGGCCACCAGGCATGATTTGAAATGGAGTGACAAATTTGATGATATGTAAACCACGGATTACACTCAATCTATGTTCAGCACTCGATTCCAGCGCCCCGTGATCATTTGCGCCGTGCTGGTGCTGGAAACTGCGGTCGTCGTAAAGACCGTGATGCACGAATTCACTTTGGAGGACTGAACAATGCGAACCACTTATTATGACGAAGACGATATCTTGGTGATGCACCTGTCTGACAAGCCCATTGTCCGCGAGGTATCGCAAGACTGGAACACGCACGTCAGCTACGCAGCCGACGGCACGGCGGTTGAAATTGTAGTGCTTGACGCTGCTGCTATTGGCGCTTTCCCTTTGGAGGTATTGCACGGCCAAGCGGCCTGAATCCTGGAGTCGCCTCTCGCGCGTGTAAGCTGGATATGTGGCACACCAAAGAGAAAGGGTTTGCTGCTGATTTCATAGCAGCAAACCCTTGCTGAATTTGGCGGAGAGGGTGGGATTGAAACCATGCGTGGCATCCGTGGGCGTGGCGTGACTGGGCCGGGAATACTGCGCCCAGTGATGGCATTGCCCCTGCGTGACCTGACCGCGCCAGTGATAGAGGCATGGGCCGATAACGAAGCCAAGACCCGCTCGTCTGCCGCCCGGCTGGCGTGGCGCTGCCTACTTGCAAACCCTGCTGCTGACTGGCGCTAGGGCGGGGGAGGTGTTGGGGCTGCGCTGGGACGACATCAACACCAAGTGGCGTGGGCTGACCATCCGTGACAAGGTGGAGGGAACCCGTGTGATTCCCTTCACCCCATATGTCGCGCAATTGCTGGCAATACCCGCTGGCGTGGTGGCGCAACTGATGGGGCACAAACCCAGTGAGACCGCTGAAAAGCACTACACCGTGCGCCCGCTTGACCTGCTACGAGTTCACCATGAAAAAACTGAGGCGTGGATTTTGGAGCAGGCCGGAATCGTGTTTGATGCCAAGGCCGTGCCCGGTGCGCTGCGCGTGGTGACTGGTTGAAGTCTTTGTGGTTGTAACGCATAATACACACTGTGATGATTGAAGTCAAAACCTACCAAGACACCGCAGGGTGCAAGCCCTATGCCGACTGGCTTGACGGCCTGAACGACAACAAGACCAAGGCCCGGATTGTGGCGCGCGTCAACCGCATGGCTGCGGGGAACTTTGGAGACTGCAAGCCGTTGCGTGAGGGTGTGCAGGAATTGAGAATTGACTTCGGGCCAGGTTATCGCGTGTACCTGAGCAAGCAAGGCCCGGTGTTGGTACTGCTTCTATGCGGTGGCGACAAGGGAGACCAGAGTCGCGATATAGAGCGCGCGATTGCATATTTGAAAGACTGGAAACAAAGGGGTAAACCATGAAAGCACCACGCCACGTTAGCCACGATGAGGTCGTCATTAGCATGCTCAAAGCCGACCCGGATTTTGCCAACGAGTATTTGGCTGCTGCTTTGGAAGAGGCGGATTTGCCGGGGGGACAAACTGCGCTGCTGGCCGCGCTTCGCCATATTGCAGAGGCCCAGGGCATGAGCGCCGTTGCTGCGCGGGCTGGCATACCTCGCGAGAGCCTTTACCGCGCCCTGAGCCCCAAGGGGAACCCCACCATCAAGACATTTTTAGCCGTTGTCCGTGGGGCAGGTCTGCACTTGGAAGTTAGCCGGGAACCAATGGCCGCATAAGTCTGGATTACCAGTGAGATGCAGACCATGAACATGCACAACCCCGCACACCCCGGCGAACTATTGACCGGCTGGCTTGACGACCTGAGTGTGAGCGTGACCGCCTTTGCCGCGCATATCGGCATCAGTCGCGTGATGTTGTCGCGTGTGATGCACGGGTACGCCGCCGTGTCTGCCGATATGGACTTGCGCCTATCCGAGGCATTGGGCACGACGCCCGGCTACTGGCTGGCCCTGCAAACCCAGCGGGACTTATGGACGGCGCGCCAGACCGCCAAAGACCGTAAGCGCATCAAGCGGGTGGCCGCGCCTGAGTTGGAGGCGGCGTAACCGCACTACGTGACACTCAACGTCTCGCTGGCCGTAACGGTACAAAACCCGCTGCGTCAGTCTGTAAAAAGTCTGTAAACGCCAAAAATAAAAGAAGGCTTGCTGCTTTTTTCATAGCAACAAGCCCTTGCATTCAATGGCGGAGAGGGTGGGATTCGAACCCACGGTACCTTGCGGTACGCCTGATTTCGAGTCAGGTACATTCGGCCACTCTGCCACCTCTCCGTGTGGGCGTGATTGTATCAGCCGCGCAGCTTTGCAATTGCCATCGCGGCGTCTTTGGGTGAATCAAAGCCAACGCTCTGCAGCAGCACCTGGCCTTGGGCATCGACTTGTTTGAAGTAAAACTTGCCGTCGCGCTCTCGGTATTGCTTGAACACGGGTTCAGTTGATTTCTCTGCCTTGGCTTTGACGGGTGCGTCCGTGCTGCGCAGATCGCGCAGGCCTACGGCGTGGCGTAGTTTGGCGGTGAAGGGGCTGGCGATGCGACGTGCTTTGGCGGCACCCGCCAGCAGCAGGTCTTCCAGCCGGTCGGGGTTGCGCAGCAGGGCTTCGTAGGTCTCGCGCATGGGCGCAATTTCATGGTCGATGCGCTCGAACAAGATTTGCTTGGCCTCGCTCCACGCAATGCCGTCGGCGTAGGCTTGGCGCAAGTTCGCCGTCTCGGCAGGTGTGGCAAAGGCCTGGTAAATCTGGAAGAGGGCCGAGCCTTCGGTGTCTTTGGGCTCACCCGGTGCGCGTGAATCGGTCTTGATGCCGGCAATCAGCTTCTTGAGTTGTGCAGGCGTGGCAAACAAGGGGATGGTGTTGTCGTAGCTCTTGCTCATTTTGCGGCCATCCAGCCCCGGCAGGGTGGCGACGGATTCTTCAATCGCAGCCTCGGGCAGCACGAAGTGTTCCCCGTAGCGGTGGTTGAAGCTGGCGGCCATGTCGCGCGCCATCTCGATGTGCTGGATCTGATCGCGCCCGACCGGCACTTTGTGCGCGTTGAACATCAAAATGTCCGCCGCCATGAGCACCGGGTACATGAACAGGCCTGCGGTCACGTCGGCATCCGGGTCTTGCTGGGCGGCGGTGTTTTTGTCCACCGAGGCTTTGTAGGCGTGGGCGCGGTTGAGCAAGCCCTTGCCGGTGACGCAGGTCAGCAGCCAGGTCAGCTCGGGGATTTCGGGCACGTCAGACTGGCGGTAAAAGGTGACGCGCTCCGGATCCAGCCCTGCGGCGATCCAGGTGGCGGCAATCTCCAGCGTGGAGCGCTGAATGCGTGCGGGCTCATCAATTTTGATGAGCGCGTGGTAGTCGGCCAGGAAGTAAAAACTCTCGACCCCTGCGGCCCGGCTGGCTGCGACGGCGGGGCGGATGGCCCCGACGTAATTGCCCAGGTGGGGTGTGCCCGAGGTGGTGATGCCGGTTAAGACGCGCTGTGTGTTCATCTGAAAAAATTTAGCGAACGAGGAATGAAAAGGGTGTGAGCAAGATGTCCAGCAAGCCGTAGGTCAGGTTCATCAGCGGCATCAACCACAGATTG
This sequence comes from Comamonadaceae bacterium, assembly GCA_947374705.1. Classification (GTDB taxonomy): domain Bacteria; phylum Pseudomonadota; class Gammaproteobacteria; order Burkholderiales; family Burkholderiaceae_C; genus CANCDA01. The sequence continues at coordinate 20,937 of CANCDA010000011.1, forward strand.
TTCAAGACGTGCGTGAGCACCAGACCCATGACGATGAAGAAGCCCCAGGGCTCGATACGACTGAGCAGGATGGCTTGGCGCGTAGGCAACAGGCCCACCAGAATGCGCCCGCCATCCAGCGGCGGCAAAGGGAACAGGTTGAAGGCGAACATCACCACGTTGACCAGCGTGCCTGCTTTGCACATCTCCACAAAGAAGGGCTCGGTCAAGCCCATGCCCAGCAGCGTGTAGAGCAGCGCGCCCCACAACAGGGCCTGTATGAGGTTGGCCCCCGGCCCGGCCAGGGCCACCCAGATCATGTCGCGCTTGGGGTTGCGCAGGCGGTCAAAGCGCACTGGGACGGGTTTGGCGTAACCAAACAAAAAGGCGCCGCTGGTGGCGAAGTACAGCAGCAGCGGCATGAGGATGGTGCCCATCGGGTCGATGTGCTTGAGCGGGTTGAGCGTGATGCGGCCCAGCATGAAGGCGGTGGTGTCGCCAAAGTGACGTGCCGCATAGCCGTGCGCCGCCTCATGCACCGTGATGGCAAACAGCACGGGCAGGGCGTAGATGAGGATGGTTTGAATGAGGTGGGTGGGTTCCATGGCTTGAATTGTCGCTTGAAAGTTCGACGCTACAGCGCTGAGGTGACAGGCCCGACCCTACAAGCCCAGCACCGAGAGCTCACCGCGCCCTTGGCGAATCACCACAGGTTCATCGCCGCTCAAATCCACCACCGTGGTCGGCTCCAGCGCGCAGGCCCCGGCGTCGATCACGGCGGCGATCTGGTGCTCAAAGCGCTCCCTGATTTCTTGCGCATCGTTGAGCGGTTCGGTTTCACCAGGCGCTATTAAAGTAGTAGCTAGAAGTGCACCATTGTGAAGGGCCAGCAGCTCATGCAGCACTTTGTGCTCGGGCACGCGCAGGCCGATGGTCTTGCGCGAGGGGTGGCTCACGCGGCGTGGCACTTCTTTGCTGGCCTCCAGGATGAAGGTGTAGGGGCCGGGCGTGGCGGCCTTGAGCAGGCGGAACTGGCGGTTGTCCACCCGCGCATAGCTGGCCAGCTCAGCCAGGTCGCGGCACAGCAGGGTGAGGTGGTGTTTGTCGTCCACACCACGAATCTGGCGCATCTTGTCCACGGCGGCTTTGTCGTCCAGGTGGCAGACCAGGGCGTAGCTGGAGTCGGTGGGAACGGCCAGAACGCCGCCTTTTTCAAGCAGCGCGGCGGCTTGTTTGAGCAGGCGAATTTGTGGGTTGTCGGGGTGAACTTCGAAGTATTGGGCCATGGTGTGGTGCTAATCTGAAAGAGGGGGCAGGGGGGCGCGACTCTCGCGTACGCTGAGCCAGGCCCCTGCGGCACCAAAGGCCGCAATCATCGTGATACCGATCAAAGACCAGCCGTCGGGCACGTACGAGAACACTACCCAGCCCCCCAACAAGGCGAAGCCGATTTGGCCATACAGGAACGGCGTCAAGGCGCTGGGTGAGGCTTTGGCATAGGCGGTGATCAATAAAAAATGCCCGGCCGATGAGGCCATGCCCATCAGCAGCAGGCCGCTCCATTGGGCTGTGCCCTGCGGCGTCACCCAGACCCAAGGCAGGACGAGCGAGATCAGGAAAAAGCCAATCCAGCCAGTGTAGAAATGCATGGTGGCGGCACTCTCCCGTTGGGCCATATGGCTGGTCAACATCTGGTACCAAGCGTTGATGCACACCAAGACCAGGGGCAGCACCATGTACCAGCCGAAGTGATGGCTGTCAGGCCGGATGATGATGAGCGTACCCACAAAACCACCACCGATCAAAGCCCAGCGAGCCGGAGAGACTTTTTCATGCAGGCGGGTGCTGGCCAGGAGCGTGATGAACAGCGGGGACATCATGACGATGGCGGTGAATTCCGCCACCGGCATGTAGGTCAGGCTCAGCATGGCCAGCAAGCTGCAGGCCAGCAGCAGCACGCCGCGCAACGCCTGGTACCGGGGGTGTGAGGTGTGCAGCAGAGCGCGCCCGCGCAGCGGCAACATGATGGCTGTCGTGGTGACGACCTGGAACAAGTAGCGGCACCACATGGCCACCAGCACGGGCACGCTCAGGGTGACGTACTTGGTGGTGGTGTCGAGTGTGGCAAAGCAGGCCTGGGCAGCGAGCACCAGCAGGATGCCTGCCAGCGTTGTCGTTTTCTTCACTGGATGCGGTCCGCCAACAAAGCCCACACCGGGGTGAGCGTCCCCGGGAGATAGGGCAGGGTGCCCAGATCGGTGTGGGATTCATCGGGGCTGTGAAAGTCGCTCCCGCGTGAGGCGGCCAGGTCAAACTCGACGGCGGTAGCCGCATACTTCACGTACTCGGCTGGGGTGTGGCTGCCGGTGACAACCTCAACGCCCTGCCCGCCGTGAGTTTTGAACTCACTGAACAAGGCGTACTCTTCGTTGGCGCTGAACTTGTAGCGCGCCGGGTGGGCGATGACGGCCACGCCTTGCGCCTGCGTGATCCAGCGCACGGCATCGCCCAGGCTGGCCCAGCGGTGCGGTACATAGCCCGGTTTGCCCTCGGTCAGGTATTTGCGAAACACCTCGTTGGTGTCTTTACACGCCCCGGTTTCCACCAGAAAACGGGCGAAGTGGGTGCGCGAGATCAACTCCAGGTTGCCCGCGTATTTCAAAGCGCCTTCGTAAGCCCCTTTGATGCCCACAGCCGCCAAGCCGTCAGACATCTCTTGCGCCCGCTGCCCACGCCCACCGCGCGTTTGCGCCAGGCCTTGCACCAGTTGTGCGTTGTCCGGGTCAAAACCCAAGCCCACGATGTGAACGGTTTGACCGGCAAAGGTGATGGAAATCTCGGTGCCGGTGAGGTACTTCATGCCCTGCGCTTTGGCGGCTGCCATGGCGCGGTGCTGTCCCCCGATCTCGTCGTGGTCGGTCAGCGCCCACAGCTCCACGCCATTGGTGCGGGCGCGTTCGGCCAGCGCCTCGGGAGTGAGAGTGCCGTCAGAGATGACGGAGTGGCAATGGAGGTCGGCGTTGAGGATGGAAGTCACGCTTTCATTTTAGACTTTATGACGTGGCATGGTGCAGGCTTGGCTTGCAATGGCTCATGCCCAGTCTTGCGGTACGTAGCCTACGGTAATGCGCGCTGCTTGCACGACCACGGGTCGTTTGATGACGCTGGGTTGAGCCAGCATGAGGGCGTGGGCGCTGGCGGCGTCATTCACGCGGGCCTGGGTGGCGGCATCGAGCTTGCGCCAGGTCGTGCCTTTTTTGTTGACCAGTGCTTCCCAGCCCAGCTCAGAAATCCACAGGCTCAATGCGTCCTCTGGCACGCCTTGTTTTTTGAAATCGAGGAAGGTGTAGGGGTGGTGGTGTTCGTCAAACCAGGCGCGGGATTTTTTGACGGTGTCGCAGTTGGGGATGCCGTAGAGGGTGGTGGTCATGTTTGAATTTTAGGTTGCGCTTGTAGCTTGTACTTTGCACGGTGCTTATTGCTTTTGTACGCCCGGTTGGAGCTGCATCGCCCGCCCTCATGGTGGGGTACCACAAATCGGTCGGGCGATGCAGCCCCAACCGGGCAGCGAAGAGCGTGATGGGCAAACGGTTACTTCGACCAGCGGGTGGAGGTAATTGAGCGGTCACAGAGTCGAACGTGTGGGTGTTCAACCGGTCACGCGCTACCGTGGTCGCAAGGGTGGTGGTGCGTTTGCTGCCCGACCGATTTGTGGTACCCCACCATGAGGGCGGGCAGCAAATGCACCACCACCCCACCCACCAAGCCGAGAAGAGACGGCACCCACCAAAGCAGCAAGAAACCCCGCGCAACAAACCAAACAAGCAACACGCGACAATCACCGGGTATGACAACGCACAACTTCACCACCCTTCCAGACTGGTTGACCTACATCGAGCAACTGCACCCCAAAGCCATCGACATGGGCCTCGATCGCGTCAAGGCCGTGGCTGAGCGCATGACCATTCGTTTTGACTGCCCCGTCATTACCGTGGCGGGCACCAACGGCAAGGGCTCGACCTGTGCCATGTTGGAGTCCATCTTGGGTCAAGCGGGCTACCGCACGGGCGTGTACACATCGCCCCACTTGGTGCACTTTGAAGAGCGACTTAGGTTGCGCGGTGAGCCGGTCAGTGCCACAGATTTGATCGCTGCCTTCGCTCGTGTTGAGGGCGCAAGAACCAGCATAGCCCCTGAAATATCGCTCACCTACTTCGAATTCACCACCCTGGCCATGATGGACTGCATGATGCGCGCCCCACTGGACGTGGTCATCTTGGAAGTGGGCCTGGGCGGACGGTTGGACGCGGTCAACATCATCGACGCAGACTGCGCCGTCATCACCAGCGTGGACTTAGACCACATGGAGTTTTTGGGGAACGACCGCGAGACGATTGGCCGTGAGAAGGCGGGCATCATGCGCACCGGCCGGCCCGTGGTGGTGAGCGACCCCATGCCCCCGCAAAGCGTGCTGGACTATGCCAAAGCCATTGACGCCGACCTGTGGCAAGTGGGGCGCGACTTCAATGTGGAGGGCGACAAACAGCAATGGGGCTGGGCGGCGAGTTCGGCCAAAGGAGGGCGGCGCTACAGCGGCTTGGCTTACCCGGCGCTGCGCGGGGCCAACCAGTTGCTCAATGCGGCGGGTGTGCTGGCCGCATTGAGCGCCCTGCGCGAGCGCCTGCCGGTGACGGCACAGGCGGTGCGCAATGGGCTGGCGTTTGTAGAGCTGCCCGGGCGTTTCCAGATCGTTCCCGGCCAGCCCACGCTAGTGCTGGACGTAGCGCACAACCCGCATTCGGTGGCCGCGCTCACGGCCAATCTGGACGCCATGGGCTACTTTCCCACGACGCACGCCGTTTTTGGGGCCATGGCCGACAAAGACCTCGCGCCCATGTTGGCCCGGGTCATGCCGCTGATCGACCGCTGGTATTTCACCGATTTGCCCACGTCCAGAGCGGCTACGGCGCAGGCCTTGCTGGACTTTTGGCAGCCCCAAAACAGCCGCCCACAAACCACCGCCACCACCTTTGCCGACCCCCTGCAAGCCCTGCATGCGGCCGTGGCCGCCGCCGACCCCGCTGATAGAATCGTGGTCTTTGGATCGTTCTACACCGTGGGTGGCGTTCTGAAAGACGGTATTCCTCGCCTCCAAGCCAAACATCTGAACCCTTGAGTCTCGATTTCATGGCCTTTTTCAAGTTCCGCCAGCGTGATGACGAAGCCGCAGCGCCCAGCGGGCCGCTGGAGAGCGTCGAGGTCTTGCGCAAGCGCGCCAAGCACCGCTTGATGGGCACGGTGGTGCTGGTGTTGGCGGGTGTGATTGGCTTTCCCTTGTTGGTGGACAAGCAGCCCCGCCCGATTGCGGTGGACATCCCCATCGAGATACCCGATAA
>CANCDA010000012.1 GCA_947374705.1 Comamonadaceae bacterium
GACGTACCCGTCATCACCACCGGTACGGCGACATCACCGAAGAGGCCACCACCGGCACTCTCGGCGCTGGTTTGACTGGTGCTCGCTGGCGCTTCTTGATCGGGCATGGGTCGCACTGAGTTCGGCATGTCTTGCAAGCCCATGAGGCGCACCAAGTCACCAACCCGTTCCACTGGGGCGGCTTCTGATGTGGTTTTAAACGTCGTTGTATCCAGCGAAACCCCAAGTTGCTGAACTTGACTAGCCACGGCACGGGCGACCACCTCAGCGCCAACTTGGTTCCAGTGGGTGTCTGTGCGGTAAAAAACTTCGGATTTAAGCGCTGCTTGCGTCAAAGGCTGAAGCAAATCGACCGTGGTGACTTTGCGCTCGCGCAAAGCAGCCAGTGCGTCTTGGTAACGACTCTGGTTGTAGGCCGGGTATTGCCCGCTGGCGAGCTTGCTTTCATAAATACGCGCCTTGTCAGGCACTAAAGCAATGACCAGTTTCACCCCTTGTTCGCTCAGCCGCTGTGCAGCCGTGCCCAACATATCAACGCGGGCTTTCAAATTTTCAGCACCACCCGCGTCGTAGCGCAACTCTTCGGTCAAGAAAAGCCATTGGTCGCGCCCTGTGCGAACTTGATCGCCGCCGCCACCGGTGATGAGGTAGCGCAAGGTATTCGCACCGGCAATGAGTGAGGTGCGTACAGGCAAATGTTTATCGAGTTGTTTTTCCAACTCTTGCGTGGTTCTACCTTCTCTGAAATCAAGCACTGTACGAGGGAACTCAAGACCATCGGGGTTGAGCGCTGCCGCCGTGATTTGCCACGCGCCGACGAGCATGACGGCTATGAAGGCCAGCGCCGCAAAAGCTTGGTGCGGTGTAGGTTTTGGACTCGTCATGGATTGGGCAGTGTTGTCAGACATCTCAACCTCAGAACTGGAAATATAAAAACGGCGTGAACGCTTGTGACGACAGTGTGGCCACCGACCACAAGAAGAGCGGCACGATGAGGTAGCGCGCGTAGGAGCCACTGTGACGCCGTAACCAGGGCATGGCGTACACCAAAGCAATACCGACGGCCATCACACCCAGTCGATCCGGTGTAACTTGCCATGCCATTCCTGGGCTCAACGCGACACCGTTGAAGCCGGCCATACCTTGGAACATGCGCATAGCGCCTGCGATGTCCACCGCGCGGAACATCACCCATCCGATCATCACCAACAACATGGTTTTAATGACCCCCAACCAGCCCGGCAGCAGGGGTTTACCGAAGCGTTGATCCCAGTAGCGCTCTAGCGCCAAGATACCGCCATGCCATGCGCCCCAGAGCACAAAAGTCCAGTTCGCACCATGCCACAGCCCACCGAGCAGCATGGTTAAAAACAAATTGACGTAGGTGCGAAAAACACCTTTGCGATTGCCGCCCAGCGCGATGTACAAATACTCGCGCAACCAGTTGGACAAGGACATGTGCCAGCGCTTCCAAAACTCGGTGATGGAGCGCGAGACGTAGGGGTCGTTGAAGTTCTCAGGGAACACAAATCCAATCATGAGCGCCAAACCGATGGCCATGGTGGTGTAGCCACTGAAATCAAAAAACAACTGAATGGTGTAGGCCACGGAACCCAACCAAGCATCGGCCAGCGTGGGCAAAGGTGCGAGGAACGCGGCATCCGCCAAGGGGGCCACGGTGTCGGCGATGAGCACCTTTTGACAGAACCCGACCATGAACACCATGCACCCACGTGCGAAGCGTTCCATCGAATGGATCCGACTGCGGAACTGCTCCGCCAGCAGGTGGTAGCGCAACACCGGGCCCGCCACCAAGTGAGGGAACAAGGCGATAAAGGCGGCAAAGTCAATTAAATCCCGCGCGGGCGGGGCCTCGCGGCGGTAGATGTCCACCAAGTAGCTGATGGCGTGAAAGATGTAGAAAGACAGGCCAATGGGCAGCAGCACCTTCGTCCAGGTCATGGGCTCAAAGCCCAGGCCTTGGAGTGCAACGTTGAAGCTGTCAACACCGAAGTTGGCGTACTTGAAGTAGGCCAAGGCGAGCAGGTTCAAGCCCACCCCCACGACCAACCAGAGATAACGTTGGGCTTCGTCTTGCGCGGCTTCAATGATCAAGGCAAAGGCATAACTGACCACGGTCACGCCGACCAATAGCCCCAAGAAATCAGGTCGCCACCACGCATAAAAAGCGTAGCTGAACACCAGAATCAAGGCCGACTTGGCCCGCCAGGGTGTCAGGTAATAGCAGATCAGAAAGAGCGGAAGAAAAGCAAAAAGAAAAATGTTTGAACTGAAAACCATGATTTGTTCTTTGTCTCTGATCTATTCACTGTGATTCTGATGGCCTAGCCCCCACTCTGGCAAAGGGGGCTTAGAGACGCCTATTGTTCCTCACTCTCGATGATCCAATCTGTCACATACTGAATATCGAGACTGGCCTTGCAGCCCGGATAATATTCAAGTACGGGGCGCTCAAAGGCCAGCGCCTGCGAAACTCGCTCGTCCTTATGGATAACGACTGGCACAACCTGTGCGTCCGCGTTGGAAAATATGGCGTCGCGTACCTGATGCCCTAAACGGCCACGTGTTGGCATCTGGTTGATCAATCGATGCATGCCCAGAAAATCCTTCCGACCTTCTGTGTATTGCTCAACCAATGCCGTTATTTTCGGTAAAGTGGCATAAGAGGCCGCATCGGACAACACAATCACTAGCGCGCGATGCGCCGCACGAATCGCCTGCTGCAAATACACCGTAGGCCCCGGAGGGGTGTCGAGCAAAACAAAATCGAACTTATCACTGATCGATTCAATGCCGTCGGCCAGCCAAGTGGGGTGTTTTTTGAGCTCTGCTGCAAATTCATCCAGCTCCCCTTCTTGGACACGTCCAAATGGAATGAACTGCATACCAAATGGACTGTCAAAGATGGCGTGAGAAGTTATGCCCTCGCGAGCTAGACCTGCGATCTCATCTGGATCCATACCCAAATGATGCCGTTGCGTATTTTGAGGGTCGAGGTCAATCACCAGCACCCGTTTTTCGCGTTGGGTAAGGGCCATGGCAATATTGGCTGTTAAGGTGGATTTACCCACCCCACCCTTGCCGGAAATCAGAGCAATTATTTGCATGGGAGATTATTACAAGCAGGGTTGGCTGAGGGGTTGGAAGACTGGCTATTTGGCTGCGCAGTTTTATCAGAACGAAATTTTTCTGTTTTTCGGCTTGTTTTAACCGTTTCTTTACCATCCAAAGCGTTCAACCGGCGAAGCACACTTGTGCTGCTCGGGTAACGGGTTAGATAGCTCTTGAAAAGAGCTTGATCTCCCTGCTGGGGTGTTAGATCAAGGAGCGCCTTTTTCCAAGTTGTTTTAATCTCTGAGGCTCGCAGCTTGCTGCCATGGAGTGCATCAAGCTGCCGAATGGCTTCGCGTCGCGTTGTCTCGCGCTGTGCCAAATGACTGGCCAATGCCAGTAAGCGTCGTTCATTTCCGGGTTGATCTTGCGCTGCTTTTTCAAGACGCAATCGACGATCAGCCCATTTTTCAGTCGGTACTTTGGCATCGGTGATGAGTTCAGGGGCGCGGTCAATGGCCTTGGTTTTTTGAGCAGGCTCTCGCACCTTGACAGGCACCTCTTTTTTGGCCGTTTCAGCAGGAACAACTTTTGCAGGGCTCTTGGTCGATGGCAGTATCTCTTCAACAGGGTACAAAGCTTTAGACAAGGCCCCCAAGCCTTTGGGTGGCGTGCTCAACCGAGAGGCGCGTTGGTAGAGCGACTGAGCCTCTTTGAGGTTGCCCAAGCGCACCTCAATCAGCCCCAGCTTGACCAGAGCCTCAGGGTGACTTGGCTCAACACTCAACATCTTGCGCCACACGGGGGCAGCCAAGTCGTCGCGCCCCTTTTGAGTCCATTCACGAGCCTGATCAACCATTTGCCGCGTCATCAGGTCGTCAATGGACCAAGCCGCCGGGCTTAGCAAAATCGAGAACCCCAATAGGGCCAAAATACGTTTCATAGTCAAGCCCTCAGCCTCAGCGAATTTTCTTGGCACGATTAGCGACCAACTTGCGCAAAGGACGGTAGGCAATGGTGGCCATCAGAAGCGCCGCCACGAGAGCGATTAACGCTAACACAAGCGGCTGATCCGAAAAAAACCAACGCAGCTTACTCAGCCACGGTAAGGAGCCGAGGTAATAGGTATCCCCAACTTTGACGTGACTGACATTTTTATCATCCACCACAACGAAATCACCCTGAATCGAGGAGATTCTTTCAGCGTCTGTCAGCAAGTCGGTGATTTTTCGCAAATCTGCCGACTTATCAGCATAAACAAAAACCACACTGCGTGTCGCTTTCAAGGGGGACTCAAAAGCCATCATTGAGGTCAATGTTCCAACCCCAGACAGACTCAAACTTGGTTTCTCCGATGTAACTGGATCGATATCTTTTTGCTCCCATCGGTAGGTCGGACGCCAACTTACATTAGGTTCACGCACCCGGCGCTCCCCATCCACTTGAACCATGGGCATACGGTTAGCCCACAAACCCATGAGCTTTTGATTATTGGATGAACCAATCACCAGCAAGTCACGGTCTGCCATTTTCTCAACCTCGGATGCCGTAATCACCTCATGTCGCAGTGCAGGATAACCCGTCGCCTCGCCCATGCGCCCCATGAGTACCAAGTACATCCCCATTTCGTCCACATTGGGACGATCAGGCATGACCACCGCAGTTTCCGACAAGTCAGCCATGCGAGTGAAAGGAAAGCCCAGATTCGAGAAATAGCTCAAGTTCGGCAGAGCGACGTAATGGGGGAAGCTACTGAAGTCAATGGTTGACTCTGAATCAATCGAGGCTTGCAGGTTATCGGGAGGCATGTGCCGACATTCACCTTCCTGGATGATGTCAAATGAGAAACCAAGTTGAAGCTGATCTCTACCCGTCACCGAATAAGGCGGAATGAACAACGATGCTTCTGTAACGGATTTATTCTCAGTTTTAGGAACAATAGGGCGATTTTGGAACTCGGCCTTTTCGAAAAGCTCGTTGAGTGGCAAGGTATCGATAATGGACGAGTTGATATTGACGTTCAAACTGGAACTGTGGTGATACGGTAAGCGGCTTGCTCGGTACTTCAGTCGAACTGGAGCACCGGACGTGCGCCAAGTGAACAGATCAGGCGGCACCCGGTAATTCAGTCGAATGATTTCAGGGTAGTAACCTTGTATCCTCAGCTCTTCAGGCTTGGCTATTTCACCAAATTTGACTGCACGATCGGTATGAATCCAGGCAGGTGCGTCATAAGGCATGCGGGGGGCTGGCTCCACTTCCTTGGTCACCGTCATGGTCTGCCCGGTTAAGGTGGGGCTCAGCATTGAAATAGTACGCACTGCACGTGCGATTTCTGCTTCATTCACCCCACTGACCAACAACAACTTAGCATTGGGGTTACTGGGATGGGGCTGGATTGAAAGCGTTGAAGCCGCCACGCCTTTAACACCTTGCAAACTCTCGCCGCCCATCAAAAAGACGACAGCATTGCCGTCCGGCAAGGTGTTAATCGTTACCGGGAATTGCGCCCCCCTAACACCGGCTTGCTGACCAAACCACGAGGCCAAAACCCCAGCAGATTTGAGCGTACCGAAACTCGGAGGACTTGCAAAAACAAACGGCAGCGACAGTGGCAGATTGTCGCGTTTGTCAAAGAACGGCGTGGGCAGATTTTTCAGGTCGTTGACCGATGATAGGGGGGCCAAGGTCAATTCCAGACGCCCCAAATCGCTCAGAGAAAGCCATAAAGATGAATGGTAGGGATCCTCACATTGGCGCGTGTAATGACCGATGAGGGTAAAACGCAACTCATTCATTTCACGGAAAAGTCGTGGGTCAAGCGCAATTTCACGCGCATTGGCCAAGCCTTTACCCTGCGGGAGTGCCTCAACCATCGCGACCCGCTCATTGAGCATGATTTTGAGATGGCTTAACTCAGGAATCAATGCGGGCGAATAGTCATAGGCGATGCGCAACTTTGCTGCGACAACCACTTCATCGGTACGTATGGGAAACGCCAAAACTCGGGTTCCTTCAACACCCCGCAGCTTGACGGAAGACCACGCCCCCATTTGCTTGAAGGTCAACGAGACGACACGTTGTCCTGCGGCGGGCGCATCCAGCTCGGTACTCAGCTGTGTGCGCGAGCTTTTGGACTTTCTCGATTGCGCCTGACTGGGTAAAGCCAAAGCCAGAGCCAGCATTGCGGCAAAAACAATACCGACAAACCAAGTCGATTTAAGTTGAAAACGTGCGTTATTTAATCGAGTCATTTTTCTTTTTCCAAAAATATGGCAGCTGAATGAGAGAAGATTTTGTTTTGTAATGGTTACGCCAAGCCAGATAAACTGATCGCAAGGAATCAAACAACTTGTACAACCACCGAGGCAAAGGACTGTCTGCATCGCGACCGGGTAACCACTTAGGCCAATTTTTACCGCGAGAATAAACCGTCTCTGCAAACGCCTTGTAATCAGCCAGTGCAGAATCAGAGATTTGGACAATCAAATTGTTTTCACTTTTTAATTCAATAATCCCAGAAAACCCAAGCTCACGCTCTCCTCTGAACAGCGAAAAATCAACCATTTCGCCGACCTTCAAATCCGTAGCAACAGGCAGTTTGAATGAGAGGCTTGTATCTGGAAAATTTTGAACAACACACATCAAAGACCGCCCAAAGGGAAGTCTAAGCATGGATGATCGCGTCCTTTGCATCTGAGTAAAGTAACGAATATGTCGAACTTCTTCAGCCACAGCAGCAATTGCAGACAGGATCAACAAGTTTGAAATTGCCCACCCGATGTAAAAAGAAGCCATCCCCCATTCTTCACGTTCATCGAAAGGAAAATTAACGATTCCAAACAGCACGCCCACCAAATTACACAGAACAATAATCCACCAAGAAGTCAATGAAAGCCAGTCGTAAGATGGCTTAGGTTTTCTCTTTTCGCTTGAATCTTTGTGGTTGAATTGTTGAATTTCAGTAATAATGAAAGTCAAAAATGTCAATATCAAAACATAAACAGCAAGACTAGTTTCTTTAAAATCATTCCAAAGCGACAGTCTTTGTTTATTTTCGAGACGTGCTTTGGCTATATACCAATGTAATAAATGAGGGGTGGCATATGCCACTATTAAAGTCAAATCGGCTTGAATTACTTTAACCCCACCCAATAAGTAGGGCAAAGGTGCCGCCATGAACAAAGCACGAACCGCAGGTTGGTAAAAATCAAAGGCAACTTGTAATGAAGCTAACCTGAGACGCCAAGCCAGAAGCGGGCTATTTAAAACGGGCTGATTAACACGAAAATAGGCGGCCGCAGTGTCCGAGGTCAAGCCCACAGAGTGCGCCTCAAGCTCATCATCGCCCGTCATCCGGGGCAATCCGACGAAGGCGTATTCATAACCCAAATCCTGCATTTCTTTATTCATGCGCTGAGGGGTTGTTAGCAGCTGACTTTGTTGATCCCCCAACTTCAAGAGCATCGCCCGTCTCAGCATGGCGAAGGATCTCTTAAGATCACTGGCATGAAACAGGTCGATAGTATGTTTGGATGGCTCAAATGCCAAAAAATGTTGTGGACATAAAAGCAAGCCGAGCTTCACGTCACGCAGGAACCAACCGATGGTACTTTGCAAAACCTCTTTATTTGGTAATTTTTCACACTCAAGTAGAACAACAAAATCTCCTTTTGAATCAAGCAATGCAGCATTAATTCCACCCAACGGGTCGACAAGATTATTATTGTTAACTGTATAGATCACACCATTCGACTCAGCCAACTGCTGAATATCTTCTCTTGATGAATCGTCGAGCAAATACGTTTTTATTTTTCGATTTGGCCAATCGAAGGTTTTTGCAGTCTTGATAGCAGAGTCAACACTGTACTTTGATTGCCCTTCACAGAGAATGAATACATCTATATTAGGCCAAGAATTGGAATCACTCCTGAGACTAGATTGGGCTCGTTTAATGGGCCATCGAGTTCCAATAAAATTCAGAAATATATGAATACAGAAATACAATTCGGCCAAGAATAGAATAAATCCAAACCCAAATGCAGCATCAAAATCTTGACCAATGGTTGAACTCACTCGCCAGTACAAATACCGCCCAGAAACAATGAACGACATCCCCATTAAAATCAGTGTTGGCAAAATACCGACATGCAACCTGATGAACAAGGCACACAACAAAATAAAAACGGAGAATGCAATTTGACTATCCAAGGACAGTGACAGTGGCAACAGCACCACCGTAAACAACAAAAACAAGCTCACAAAGAAAATAACAATACCCGCCAGTGACCACCGTATCTGCTGTGCAAACTTAATCGCCCATTGACTGAATCTGCCATCCATATAGGGCACTTGTAAGCTTGAAATACCAGGCTTTTCCCAGCGTTCACGCCACAACGCTAACAAGCGCCTTGGATTCATTGGTTAAGCGCCTCAATGACCCACGATGCAAGACGATCCAGATCGTGACTGGCTTGTCCATGAGGGTCATACACCAGTACTGGCTGATGAAATGCCAATGCTTCCCCCACAGCAGAATCCGCATGAATACCCATCGGGACTAGACGCTCACCCAAATACCGTTGTAGCAAATCTGCGACGTCGCGATTCAATGATTTACTTCGATCAACTTGATTCAGCACGTAAGCACTGCGTAAATTCGGATACTTTTTTTCCATTTCATCGAGACAAGTCTCCATGGCTGGAATTGTTGCATAGGAGCCCGCATCGGCCAGAACCACAACCAGGATCAGATCTGCACAGGCAAATACCTGTTTTTGATAAACAGAAACACCCGGCGGAGAATCTATCAAAACGACGGCATCTTTGCTCAGGCCAGAACGCTTAATTTGAGCCCCCAACCAATCAGGCTCATGCTCCAACAGTGTTTCAAAGGCCTCGCGGTCTCTCTCAGCGCCTGCACCATAGGGCATGCAATCGACATTAAAACCTGAAGGTAAATCCTCACGCCTCCAAGGCTCAGACCGCACAGAGAGCTCACACACACCATCACTGTCCTGGGCTTCCAAACCAAAATGCCACTGTAGTCCATTTTGCGGATCCAGATCAATGGCAGTGACACGGCCCTCACCCAGCTTGCCTGCCAGGGCAGCAGCCAGGTTGGCCGTCACTGAGGTTTTCCCAACGCCACCTTTCATGGATATAACGCCAACGATACTCATCGTTTACTCAATTTTTTAAGAATTGACAGTTTCGCAAGAGGTGCCGAAGGCGGAGGCTCTATTTTTTTGCCGCTCAAGCGATCAAAAATTCCACGTAAGGACTTATTTTCAGCGACTGTGGCTGGCTGACTTGCTATCGTTTCAAGCGCTAATTTCTTAGCCAAGAGCGGCTTCTTAATATCAAGAAATTTTCTTGGCTCAATAAGCGGCTTGTCCTGGTTGTCGCTCTCATCGTCAGTCGCCTTTTTCAGTTGGGCTATTTTCTTTGCGTCGTCGTAGAGCTTGGTTTCCACATTGGGTCTAACTGGCGCTTTGACTTTGGTTTCTGCGATCGTCACACGTTCCACCGGTTTTGGCGGAGCTGCACTGACATTGACGGATACGCTAACCGGAGGTTTTGCTTTTGTACCCGACATTTTTCTGAGGCTTTCAGCCAATTTTTCTTTTGAAGTGCCACTAGGCACAGACAAAACTTGCTTCCTGCCTCCCGCTCTTGTTTTTGGAGAACTCAACCAATGATGGCGCTCATCTTCGGTCAACTCAGGGGTTTGCTCTAATTTTTGAGGCGGCGTGGTTTTGAGCAGCGGCCAGCGCTGCTCCATCTCACGCACTGAAGCGTTAATGACGGTTTTTGATTTGGAATCATCAGGCCCAAGGGATTTGATGATTTTAGCAACGTCCTTGTTGGATTTAGGCATCTATGTGCTCCTTTGTATCTTCGATTTTCATGATTGCGAAAATCGCAAACGTATATCCATACCGTCTTGTGACGCAGAAATACAATTCATTGTCATGTCATCGCTCGCGCCAAACTCAGTGAACAAGGTCTGGTAAAAGCCTTCCAGCAAACCAACGCTCCATGCGAGTGAATCATCACCAAATGCCTGCGCCAAGGGGGCGCATTGATGGCTGATATTAATGCCCTCATCTTCTTCATTCAACTCCACCCAGCCCCAACTCATTTCTGCCCAAAATGCATTCAAACAAGACTCCAAATCCTCCAAGGATTCAACGTTCTCAAACGCCTCACCAGCGGCAGTCGCAAATTGCTCACCAATTCTGAAGAAGAAATCACGCAGATCAGGCGCGTCTGAAACGGAGGACATTTCAGCCGCCATTGCACGCAACAGTCTTGCAAACTGCGCATCAATTTTCACTGTTTTCGCGTATTTTTTGAAGTTTTCAGTCGTCATTGTTAAATTATCCTCTTAAAACATTACACGTAATCATCGTTAATTCGTTAATGAAAAAGTAGCCAAATAGGCGTAATTCCCCGGCTCCAATGTGTCAAACACGATAGATGAGCGAAATTCATCTATTTTTTTAACCACAGGCTCCTTCATCCCGATCTTCAAAGCTTTAACGGTTGAGAACACCCCTTTCTGGGGCAGCATAACCGTCATACTGCCCCCGGAGACAGGTTTGTTACCCGTGACAGTGACATTGAACTCAATCCTTTGCCCTAACTGCTTGTAGGAGATTTTAAATCGATCTCTTTCCCGCCACCAGTCGGCCACCTGACCGGCTGTAGCCAACCACATGGTGTCTTTGTTTTTTTTGACATGATCCAAAAAAGTGGGCATAGCTTTGTACAAAACATCATCGGGTTTGAAGTTTTGACTGTGCACACTCAACCACCCTAATGCTCCTGTTGCCAACGACAAATTAAAATCGTCTATTAGCGCCTGCGAAGTTTGTTCAATGTTTAAATTTTCGCGGGCCAAATTGATATCATCGCGCTGGCTACGTGGCAATAAAACAATTGAATCCACCAATTCCACATCTTCTTGTTTAAGAAACTCCGGTAATCGACCTTCGGTTCGCGCTGGGTCTACTGCATGGTGACGAATGCCATATTTCTGCAAAAGTCGCTCTGTCACCGCGTTGTAACCTTCGGTTGGTGCACGAAAGCCGGTGATATTCTTAACGCCAGGCAAGACCGAGGCCAACTGCTGCTGCATATTCGTGATGCGCTGCTCTTGCAAAGACACCAATTGCCCTTTGAAACTGTCATGAACATCGCCGTGGTAGGCAATTTCAAATCCTTTGGCAAGTTGCGTAATGACATCTGGAAACGCCTTGGCGACCGATGTTAAAACATAGAACGTAGGACGATACTCCAAGGTGGAGCGCAGTAAGTTAGCAAATGGCAGTGCGTTAGGGAAGCCCTCTTCTGTGTCCATTTCAATCACTTGGGCAAATTGCTTCCCATTTGGCCAAGCCGACTTAACGACCACGGATTCCCGCAACAACCACTTGATGGTGTCGTCTATCAAACCGTAGGTGGCCAGAGGGTGTGATTCCCAACTTGTTTCTGCAAATGCGAATGCAACTGTTCGGCTTGAGCTTGTTAACGACTGGGCAGTTTCGGCATAAATGATGGCACCCTCATCTTTGCTGGCATCGTCAATCACGCGAGCCCAGTTCATGAAACGACCTGCAACGCGATCGCCTTTGAATCGCAAAAGCGACTCAGACGTTTTACTCATCCAAATGCGTTGACCAGAGGGATGCGTGTGGGATAGAGGTGACTCACCCGTCAAAATAAGCTGGCGATTCTCTGATTCTGTTGACACTTCACCGACTGTTTTGGCACCCAAAGTCTCAAGAAATTGCCAGCCTTCCCAGTCGCCATTGCCATTTCTGGTGCCCGTCGCCCATGTGCTTAAGACAGAACCGCCCCGACTCCTGAAAGCGGCTATTTCAGCCCGCTCCGTTTCACCCATCGCCACTGTTGAAGCCAGGATTAAGACGCCATTACTCAGCCCTCTTAGCTTTGAAAGATCATCAATTTCAGCCACGTCCCGATTTCGACTACGGAAATAGCTTCTCCACGGGGTTAGCAGAGTATCGTAATTTCCACCAATTTTTGAAAAATAGGTGCGTGTTACGGGCGATGTGTAAAACATAACGCGAGTACTGGTCGGCGCGAAATAAGCGACCACACCGCGCAAGCCGACTAACGGAGAAGGCCAACCCAGTGTATTCATCATGATCGTGAAGACCAAGAGCGGAATCAGGATGCCAAATACAAAAAAAGGCGACATGAAAAATCCAATCCGTCTAAAAAACGGAATAGATTTCCTCTGCCTTTGCAGCGGTGATGGCTGAATAGCGGAAGTGTCCATTGACTCAATCAATCGCTTCAATGTTGAACTTACTGTTTACCGCCATCGCTTAAAGCCGGGGCTTCTGGCACATAGCGATTCAGAAAAATGGGCTCATAGCTTGATCCTGCTGGCAAACCATCTTCCTCTCTGCCAACCTTGGCCTTGGGTTTGCGTTTATCTCGAAGCTTAAACGCGACATAGGCGGCGACGCCGATCATGACCGTGCCGATGGTTGTAGCCAAAATAACCGTGGCCAATATTGAAATTAAGTCCATATCAAAGTTTCCCTTCTCGTTCAAGTTTTCCCCAAGTCATTGCTTGACCACGCCATTCTTCAATGGTGGCAAATACCTTGGAGACGTCAATAATATTGATATAAAAAAGTCGGAACGTAATAGCGTAAAGAATCAATGAGGGCTCTTCTTCTTCCACAATCACGCAGTAGGCAGCTGCCACAACGTCCAGCAAAGTCAGTTGCAGCCACCAATAAAACAACAGTGATGCCAGTCCGTACTGGATGGCCACATAACTAAAGAACAAATTCCCCAGCAAGGTTGAAAAAGGCCACATGATGCCCTCAAACAACATATACCAAAGAATGAAGCAATTCACACCCGCTTTTCTGGGTTGCCACAGCGCATAGCTGTGTTTCTTAGTAGCTTGCAGAATTCCACGGGTCCAGCGATACCGCTGCTTGAGTAAATCCAGCAGCCGACTGGGAGTTTCAACCCAGGCAATCGCATTCGGCTCATAGGCAATGTGCCAGCCTTGCATCAGCATCTTAAGGGTGAGGTCGCAGTCTTCAGCAAACGTATCGGTGTCATAGCCTCCCACCTGCTGAAGCACAGACTTGCGGAACATGCCCAAGGGCCCAGGAATGATGTTAACCGCGCGCATATAACTCTGCGCCTTGCGCGCCATGGCCAGGCCTTCAACGTACTCCAGCGCCTGGATTCTGCTCCACATGCTGTCCCGATTCAGCACCTTTACATTACCCGCGACCGCACCCACCATGGGGTTGTCAAAATGCCGAACACACGCCCGCAAGGTGTTGCTCGTCAATTTGGTATCGCCATCCATATTGAGAACAAACTCCCCTCTCGCCAACGTCATCCCTGTATTCAAGGCCTCCGCCTTGCCACCATTGCGCTTGGTAACCACTCGCACTGAAATATCACTGGACTCCTGCGCGACCACCATGGCTTTCTCATAGGTATCGTCGGTAGAGCCATCATCGATCACAAGGATTTCGAAGTTCGGATAACTCAGTTGGAGCAGCGAGCGCAGCGCGGCTTGTATAACAATGCCTTCGTTATAGGCTGGCACAACCAAGGAAATCATGGGCAGTGAACTTTCATCGCGCTCCACGTACCTTGGGTAGCCCCGTTTGATCACCTCAAAATGCTCCATGAAGGAGTAAAGAATCAACACCGCATAGCGGATCACCAACAGGCCCAGAAAAACCAGCAAGTAGGTGCTGATGGCCGCCAGCACATAACTCTCCATCAGAAGCGCGAACGAACCTTGCGCTTCGCGCACGTTCTGGTAGCTCATGATCAACAAATAGATCATTCCGCTCACCATCAGTGCGGCCACAGCCAGCCGTATGACTTTTTTTACCTCCACAGCTTTTCCAAACTCACTGCAAACGTATTGGCGCGGTACGGGGCATTGTCTCGTAGGCTCGACAAGCCCCACAAACTGAAGCCAAGCGCTATATCGCCAGTCAGCCACCGCTTGGCACCTGCGGTCCAGCTCCAGCTATCCCCGGCCTCACCATAAACAGGAATCCCCACCTGAGCGGAGGCATACAAGTTCCACGCATCCTCCGCCCATTCACCCATCAAGCCTGCGTACACCGAGCCAGTACCTTTTGCGGGTGACCAATAGTTAGGTGTGTTGAATTTGGCGTCTCGCGTCTCAAGACCTATCAAAGGCTTGAAGTGTGAGCCCAAGGGGCGCCAGTTAGGGGACAAGCGCAGACTGCTGGTCCATATCGTGTTTCCGTCTGAAACGCCATAGCCATCCACTCGCCCCACCAGCTTGCCAAACGAAAATCCGTGGGAAGCCTGCAAACCCAGGTGCGAGGCCGACAGATTCGCAGCAATGGCGTTAGGGTTGGTTGAGAAGCGACCCCAGTTAACCACGCCCACTTCAACCAAGATGGGTCGCTCACCCAAAGCCACCCCTACGCTGCCAAAAACGGCATTGCCAATCGAGCTGACTTCAAAACTCGGCCTGTATTCCTGCTCAAGCGACCTGTAGCGAAATGTTGCGTCTCTTTGATCCGTCTCTATGCCGGGCAAACTGGCCCTAAAGCGACTGGTCTCAATCTCCATGATGTTCGCCCCTGAACTGTCACGCCAGCGGTGATTGGCCGTGAGGGATCGTGTATTCAAGTCGGAGGAATCGGTAGAACCGCCGTAAGTCAACATCGTGCGCGGACTAAGCTCACGCGAAGTCATCTCAAGCCCCAGCCGCGCATCCGGGTTCTCAGGATCTAAGGCCAGCACAGATCGATACACCGGCGCCGCACGGTGGTCATAGCCCAACCAGCGGTCAATATTAGCCAAACCAATGTTGCCTTCGTTAGCAAGCTTTCCTGTGGTCAAGCCTTGATAGGCTTGCCTCGCCTCTGGCAAGCGACCACTCCAGGCCAAACTGTTGGCAAAAATTAATTTCAATTCATCGTCCATGCCACCTTTTTCTTGCAGCGCCAAGCCTGCGGTTCCGGCGGCTTGGTAGTCCCCCGCAGCATTCAAATCCACAATGCGCTGTTGATCAGGGCTGCGCTTGGGCTGATCGGCCTGGTCCACCACACGCGCGCCCGCTGGGGGAATGTACTGAAACGGCGCCAGTTGCAACAAGGAGCCACCCGGCGTCACGACCGCTTGTGAGTTCACCGCCACAAATGCAACTGAAGGCGCTACAGCAGGCAGGGTCACGGGCATGGTCACGGGTGCAAATGCAGGCGGTGGTGGCACAGCTAGAGATGGCGCAGGCGGCACAACCTGAATCGGCGCGACGGGTGAAGTTGCGGCCACCATCGGGGCAAGGGGGCGCGCGCTTTCGATCAACGGCACAGCAGCCGGTCGGGCAACCTCGGTTTGCGGGGAGTTTTGCAGTGCGCTCAAACGGGTCCTGGCTTCGCTCGCGACACTCGTGCCATCCAAAGCTTGCAGTTGAATTTTGGCCTCAACGACCCGCCCCACACGTTGCAAGCTGTCTGCCACTAAGAGGCGCAAGGGATGATTCCAGGGCTGTAGCAGCAAATCAGACATGCCTTTTGTGGCGGCATCGTCAAATTTCCCTTCTTTGAACAGATCAAAAGCCATACTGGGCACATTTTTTGTTTGTGCCATGCCCGACAGGGGAGCGCACAGACAGCACACCACTAACGCAGACACCACCCCCAACGCGCGAAGGTAGAGGGGGTGTCGTGATTTTGAATGGTTAGTCATGTTAGAAAAATTCAATTGGGTGGCCCATTTCTTATTACGGAAATGTAAGTGGTTTCGTTTAAAAATCCCGCGTTTGACATCACCATACCGTGTAACAGTTCACATTTTATGAAAAGTATGTCTGATTTAGCCCATTGATCAGACCAAAGTCTGATGACCTTAAGCGGCTCTTGCGCCTCCTGCTCGACTAAAAACCAAAATTCCAAGCACCACCAAGCTCGTACCCAAGCCCACCCAGATCGTGAAGGGCTCGCCCAAAATCCAGACCCCCATGAGAATGGTGGACATGGGCCCCACCATGCCAGTCTGAGCGGTGGCGCCCGCGCCGATCCGCTCAATCGCCATCATCACCAGCAAAACCGGCAGGGCCGTACACAAGGTTGCGTTCAGTAAAGACAAGCAAATCACTTCAGTCACCACACGGGCCGCACTCAAAGGGCTAAACAGGACAAATTGAAAAATACAAAACAAGCAGGCCACGCTGGTTGCCATACCAACCAACCGCAATGAGCCCAAGCGTTGTACCAACTCACCGCTGTAACTCAGGTAGATCGCGTAACTCACAGCACTCAAAAAAACCAAACCACCCCCCAGGGCCACGCCACCGCCCTGTAGGCTAACTTCCTGGCCAAACACCAGCAACACCCCCAAATAACTGATCCCCATGCCCCAAGCCTGCACACGCCGAATCGTTCGGCCGTACAAGAACCAACCCAAGCCCATGACCAGTGTGGGCGTGATGTAGAGAATCAAACGTTCTAGCGAAGCGCTGATGTATTGCAGCCCGGCGAAATCAAGAAAACTGGCCAGGTAATAACCGCTAAAACCCAGTCCCACAATACCCACCCAGTCGCGGCGATTGAGTGCCACCTGGTGCTCAGCGCTCTGACGGTAGGTGCCCCACCATGCCATGCCCATGAACAACGGCAAGGCAAACAGCATGCGGTACATGATGAGTGTGACCGCATCCACTTGGTAGCGATAGGCCAGCTTGACGATGATCGCCTTGCCACTGAATGCGATGGCACCCAGAGCCGCCAGGAGCATGCCAATTGCAATACTTTGGGGAGCTGCTTGCGAAGAATTTACAGGGGCATCAGAAACTTTTGACATTCAAACCCGAAGAAAACTTTGCTTAGAAACCAGCCGCCAAACCATCCCGACGCGGGTCACTGGCCACCACATAGCCCTCGACTTTAGGGTCACCCGCACGCCAGATGAATTGACCGGCACCAAAGTCCTGGTAAGAGTCGTTGATGACCTCCATACGGTGGCCGCGTTCAGCCAGACCCTGCACAGTGGGCGTGGCCATATTGGCTTCCACATTGATCTCCAAGCCCTCGTTGTAACGCCAGCGTGGTGCGTCACACGCGGCCTGCGGGTTTTGACCGTAGTCCAGCATGCGCACCAGGGTTTGAACGTGGCCTTGTGGCTGCATGTTCGCCCCCATCACGCCGTAGCTCATCACAGGCTGACCGTCTTTGGTCACAAATGCGGGGATGATGGTGTG
Organism: Comamonadaceae bacterium; assembly: GCA_947374705.1. GTDB lineage: Bacteria > Pseudomonadota > Gammaproteobacteria > Burkholderiales > Burkholderiaceae_C > CANCDA01. The sequence continues at coordinate 17,336 of CANCDA010000012.1, forward strand.
GAAGGGGCGCTTGCCCGGTGCGACCAGATTGCCCGGGTTCAGCGCCTTGGCGTCTAAGCTGAACGCATGACCCCGGTTTTGCAGACTCACGCCAAAGGTGGGCTCCACGCAGCCGGAGCCAAAGCCCATGTAGTTGCTCTGGATGAAGCTGACCATCATGCCGTTTTCATCCGCCGTACTCAGGTAAATGGTGCCGCCCTTGACCGGGTTGCCCGCGCCAAAATCTTGCGCACGCTGCATGTCAATGAGTTTGGCACGCGAGGCCAGATAAGCATCGTCCAGCATTTGCTCGACGGTGACCTCCATGCTCGCAGGCTCGGCCACAAAGCGGTACACATCGGCAAAAGCCAGCTTCATGGCTTCGATCTGCAAGTGCTGAGAATCCACGCCGTCAACTGCCAACGCACCCAAGTCAAACTTATCCAAAATCCCCAGTGCAATCAAGGCTGCAATGCCTTGTCCATTCGGAGGAATCTCATGCAGGGTGTAGCCCCGGTAGTTCTTGCCAATCGGCTTGACCCACTCGGGCTGATAGGCCGCAAAGTCGCTGGCCTTGAGGCTGCCGTTGTTGGCGGATGAAAACTTCTCAATCGCGTGCGCAATTTCACCGCCGTAGAAGGCTTGGCCTTTGGTCTGCGCGATGGCACGCAAACCACGCGCCGCAGCTTTGAACTGAAACAGCTCACCCACATTCGGCGCGCGCCCCCAGGGCAAGAAATTTTGGGCAAACCCAGGGAGCGACTTCATCTCATCGGTTGCGGCCGCCCACTTTTCCTGCACCACCACCGACAACAAATAGCCGCGCTCAGCGATCGCGATGGCAGGCTCCAGCAAATCCGCAAACGGCAGCTTGCCAAAGCGCTCACTCATCGCCACCCAGCTGGCCACAGCGCCGGGCACGGTCACCGAATCAAAACCACGCTTGGGCGGTGCAGTCGCGCTGTCACTGTACTTGCGTTTGAAATATTCAGGCGTCCAGCTCTGCGGTGCGCGGCCTGAGGCGTTGAGGCCATGCAGTTCTTTGCCGTCCCACACCATGCCGAAGGCGTCGCTGCCCAGGCCGTTGCTCACTGGCTCACAGATGGTGAGCACCGCTGCGGCGGCAATGGCGGCATCCACCGCGTTGCCGCCCTTCCACAGCATGCGCAAGCCCGCTTGCGAGGCCAGCGGATGCGAGGTGGACACCACGTTGCGGGCAAAGACCGGCAGGCGCGTGCTGGCGTAAGGGTTGGCGTAGTTGAATTTCATATGAAGGCTCCTGTTCACTCTGTTGAAATTTTTCGTTCTGCAATGATTTTTTTCCACTTGGCGGACTCCGCTTTCACCGTGGCGGCAAAGGCCTCGGGCGTGCCGCCCGTAGGCTCCGCACCCAAACGGGCAAAACGCTCCTTCAGGTCAGGATCAGCCAGCGCGGCATTCACCGCTTGGTTGACCCGCGCCACGATATCGGCGGACAAGCCGCGCGGGCCATAGATGCCAAACCAGGTCACCGACTCGAAGCCTGGCAACAGTTCCGCCACGGTGGGCAAATCCGGCGCCAAGGCACTGCGCTTGGGGCTGGTCACGGCCAAGGCGCGCAGTTTGCCATCTTTCACGTGGGGCATGCCGGTAACGATGGAGTCGAACAGCACGTCCACCTTGCCGCTCACCAGGTCGGTGATGGACAGCCCTGTGCCGCGGTAGGGGATGTGCACAAGGAAAGTGCCTGAGCGGGCTTTAAAGACCTCGGTGGAGAGGTTGGAGATAGTGCCATTGCCACTGGACGCGTAATTCAAACGCCCCGGGTTTTGACGCGCATAGTCGATGAACTCGCTCAAAGTTTTGGCGCGTGAATTCACAGGCACCAAAACGATCTGCGGCGAGTTGGCCACATTGACAATGGGCGTGAAGTCCATCTCGACGTTGTAAGGAATTTTGGGGTTAATCGCCGGGCCGATGCTGTGCGTACTCGATGACGTGAGCAGCAGCGTGTAGCCATCGGGCGCGGCCCTGGCACCCGCCTCAGCCCCGATCGTGCCGCCCGCGCCGGGCCGGTTTTCCACCACCACAGCCTGGCCTATTTTGTCAGCCAGTTTCTGTGCCAAAGCACGCGCGAGGATGTCGGTGCCACCGCCCGCAGGAAAGGGCACCAGCAGGCGCAGAGGTTTATTGGGGTAAGTCTGTGCACCCACGGGCAAGGCCATGGCCACGCAGACAAGCCCTAGGCTCGCAAGTCGTTTCATCCATCTCATTGTTTTTTCCCCACAATTTTTTGATGCAATTTTCTGAGTGACCACCAAACACTCAAGGCCACCAAGGGCACGGCCACAGCCGATGTACTCTCCACACTCCAAGGCCAGCCCACGCTGTGAGCCCCTTTGACCAGGTAAGCGATCAGACCCACCATGTAATACGTGATGGCCGCTACGGATAAACCTTCTACCGTGGTTTGCAATTTGAGCTGCATGTCCTGGCGCTGGTTCATGGTCACCAGCAAGGCCTGGCTGCTTTGCTCTTGCACAATCTCCACCCGCGTGCGCAGCAGACTGCTGATGCGTGAGACCCGCTGCGACAGCGCATCTTGCCGCCGTGTGGCCCACTCGCATGTACTGCGGGCGGGCGACAAGCGCCTGTCCATGAACTCACGGATCGTCTGCATACCAGGCAGACGAGTTTCGGCAATTTCAGCGATGCGTTTGTCCACCAGCTCAAAGTAAGCCATGGAGGCAGAAAACCGGGAGTGCGTGGCCGCGTGCTGGCTCTCCACCTGCCCAGCCAGTTGGGTCAGTCGATCCAACAGTTGAGGCTCTTCATTGCGGTTCGCACTGCGGATGGCTTCTGCCAGATCGGCCAACTCGCGCTCAGCCGTGGCCAGCACGGCCGATGCCCCGCGTGCCAGCGGCAAACTCAGCAAAGCCGCCATGCGGTAGGTTTCAATCTCCAGCAAACGCTGCACCAAGCGGCCCAGTCGGCGCGGTGTCATGTCAGCCACAAACACCAGCATGCGCGAAAAGCCATCCGCTTGAATCGCAAAGTCGGTGTACACCTCGGCCACATCCCCGGCCACATTGGAGGCAATCAAAGCGTCCTCAGACAGCATGTGCTTGACCAAGGCATCGCCCCCCGGCGTTGCCGATGCCGGCAACGCCCACAAATGCAAACTGCTCAAGCACTGACCCGGCAAGCCCGCAAACCAGGTCTGCGGCACGGCATCCACCGCAGCTTCAGGCACACATTGCTCAACGCCATCGCTGGGCACAGGGCGCATGAAAGTCCAGGTGACAAACTCGGTATGCAACTCCCAGCGCAGGCGAAATGCACCCACGTCCACGCGCAAGTGAATCGTCGTCGCATCCGGCGGCGCAAGATGATGATCACGCAACAAGGCGGCCACATGCGCGCGGCTCGCCTCACGTTGCACCGCGTCGCACAACATGACCACATGCGAGATGGCCAGCGGCACCGGCATGGCCTCGGGTGGGCGGGCGTGGATCTCGTTGTGCAGCGCCAGCCTTAGGGGGTGCTGTGTTGGATGTTGATTCATTTGAAGAGCGCCCAGAATTCAAAGTGCGATGCAGCAGTTCATGGGCCGAAGCCTCTGCGCCTAGGGCTTGATATAGGCGTATTTTTCTCGGCTTTGCAGCTGACCAATACGCACCACGCCGGACGGGGTAAAGCTCGCGTCGAGGTTGAACTGATCTTTCTTTAAATTGCGATTTTTGAGGGTGATCTCGCACACTTCAAATGTCACCCCACGGGCTTTGAGGGCACTGACCAAGGCACCGTAATCAATGTCAGGGTTCTTGGCATCTTTGGCACCTTCCATCAAAAAATCCACCCCGTTGGCATGCGTCACGACGGCGATCTTGGTGTCTGGGGCCACATCCAGGTGGTTGCGTATATTGCGCAGACCTTTGGTGGCCTGGGTGGCCGCATCATCAATGTGATAGACCACTTTGTCTTGTGCAAAAACGGGGGTCAACATCAAGGCCGATGCCAGCAAGGCCGTGACGATTTTGAAACTTAAACGCATGGTCTTCTCCTGTGAAAAATATCAACTGGCATTGGAACATAAGCGCGACGTGAGCGACAAGCCACAGTCCGCTCAGCACACGTCATCAGCGGTGCAATCCAAATCATGGAAAATCGCCCTATGAACGACACCACCACGCCAACACCCCACCCTACCCGCCCGCCTCTGCCCGATCACCTCAGCATCGACGCGCGCAGCCCCCACCACGTGGCCGCCGTATTCGAACACGACATCGGCATCCGCTTCAATGGCAAAGAGCGCGGCGATGTGGAGGAATACTGCATCAGCGAAGGCTGGATCAAAGTACCCGCCGGCAAAACATTGGACCGCAAGGGCCACCCGCTGTTGATTAAATTGAAGGGTACGGTGGAGGCGTTTTATCGCTAATACCACCTGATTTTTTTCAGGATTCCCCCGTCACCCGCCCTCGCAGCTTTTTCACATCCCCTCGCGTCGCTTTAACTTCCAACCGCTTGCGCTGAGAACTTTGGGTCGGCTTGGTGGCTTTGCGTGGCTTGGGCGGGGTGGCTACGCTGTCCACCAGGGCTTGCAGGCGCTCGATGGATTCCACGCGGTTTTGCTCCTGGCTGCGGGTGGTTTGAGCTTTGATCACCACCACGCCCTCATTGGTGATGCGCTGGTCGCTCAAGGCCAACAAGCGTTCTTTGATGGCATCCGGCAAGGATGAGGCGGCGATGTCGTAGCGCAAGTGAATCGCGCTGGAGACCTTGTTGACGTTTTGCCCGCCCGCCCCTTGCGCACGGATGGCGGTGAACTCGATCTCGTCTTCTAAAACCTGATATGCAGTGGATGCCGTCATGGTTTTCAATACGGAATTTCGATGTTGATCTTGCGCCCACCCGCTGGAGGGTTGGGAAAGTCTTTCAACGCCGCTTGAAACAGGACGGGCAGGATGTTGCGCGTATCTGACCACGGGCCGAAATGCACGGCGCGGGTTTCATAAACCACTTGGCTGTTGCGTAAGTCGCGCAACAGCAAGCTCACCTCGTAGCGGTAGCTGGTGGAGGGGGGGAAACCCATGTTCATGCCAAAACCCACCCCAGGCCGCCGCATGCCACTGCCCCACATGATGCTGCCATAGCCACCCGGTCGCCCTGCGCCATACCAAGACTGAGACAGGGGGTAGCCACCGCTGTCGCCCAAGTAGGGCTGCACGCCCACCCCCACTTGCACGCTGTAGATTGTGGCCGCGTCGTCGCGCATCAGGCCCACGCGCGCTAGCGCTTCCTGCACCAGTGCCTCGACCGGCTCTGCACTCGCTTGCTGGTTCTGCGAAGGCAGGCGCTCAAAGCGATAGCGCACACCCGTCATGGGTGGCGCGTTGGCGGGCAGGGTTGAGATAGCCAACACTTGCGTTTCAATCAGCCGCAAACCGCTACAGCCCGTGAGCAAGAGCAACAGTGAGAGGGTGGCAAGCAGGCGTTTCATGGTGACTATTCGCCGGTGTTGGGTGGTGTCGTCGGGGCTTAAAGCGCGACCACTTGCAGGCCGGGCAAGGTGCTGGCATTGAAGGACTCATCATCAAACGCCTTGTCCCCGTCTTCATTGGCGATGCCGGTGGTTTTCAGGTTTTTAAAGTCATGCCGCGCCCCGTCCATCAGGTGCGAAGGCACGACGTTGTGCAGGGCGCTGAACATGCTCTCGATCCGTCCGGGGAACTTCTTGTCCCAATCTCTGAGCATATGGCCGACTTGCTTGCGTTGCAAGTTTTCCTGGCTGCCGCACAGGGTGCAGGGGATGATGGGGAAGGCGCGGTGCTCGGCCCAGCGCGTGAGGTCTTTCTCGGCCACATTGGCCAGCGGGCGGATCACCATGTGGCGGCCATCGTCGCTCACCAGTTTGGGCGGCATGCTTTTGAGTTTGCCGCCAAAAAACATGTTGAGGAAGAAGGTTTGCAACATGTCGTCACGGTGGTGGCCCAGCGCAATCTTGGTGGCCCCCAGCTCGTCCGCCACACGGTACAAAATGCCCCGGCGCAAGCGGCTGCACAGGCTGCACATGGTCTTGCCTTCGGGGATGACACGCTTGACGATGGAATAGGTGTCTTGATTCTCGATGTGAAACGGCACGCCGAGTTGCGCCAGGTAGGCGGGCAAGATGTGCTCGGGGAAACCGGGTTGCTTTTGATCCAGGTTAACGGCGATCAAATCGAAGTGAATTGGCGCACGGGCTTTGAGTTTGAGCAGAATGTCCAGCAGGGCATAACTGTCCTTGCCGCCGGACACGCACACCATGACCTTGTCGCCCTCTTCGATCATGTGGAAGTCCACAATCGCCTTGCCGACTTGACGGCACAGGCGCTTTTCCAGTTTGTGGGTTTCGCGTTCGATTTTGAATTCCTTATCGAGAGGAACGACCTCGTTTTCAATCCACATTGCACTCATGATGTTCACCAAGCTCCAGTTTCAGCGCGAATAGCCACTTCGCAATCGTCAAAAATTTCCAGCTTCACAATCTTCACCCGCACGCCTAAAACACCGGGCAATTGCAGCAGGCGATTCGCCAGTTTGCCAATCAAGGTTTCCAGCAAATTGACGTGCACCGCCGTGCATTCGTCAATGATGATCTCGCGCACTTTTCGGTAGTCCAGCACGTGGTTGATGTCGTCGTCATGCGGCAGCAGCGGCTGCGGACCGAGGTTGAGCTCGGCGTCCACCAGGATGGGCTGCGGCGCTTTTCTCTCGTGGTCGAGGATGCCCAGATTGGCGTGGAAGCGCAGGCCGTTGAGGGTGAGTGACTGGCTGCCAAAAGCGGGGTTCATAGGCTTGAATCTTTCATGCGAAACACTTCCACGCCCACGCCTTCGCAGTCGGGGTAAACGTCGGGTTTACAGCTGGACAGGCGCACCGCCTGCACCTGGGGATGCGCGAGCAATTGGGTCACCAAGTCGTCGCACAGCGTCTCTTGCAACTCCGTATGGCCCTGCTGCACGCGCTGGGCGATCACCTCGCGCACAAAATCGTAGTCAACCACTTCTGCCAATCGGTCTGTAGCTGAGGTGGAGTTTGCATAGGGCACAAATAATTCCACGTTGAAGATCACCCGCTGCGCTTGAGTTTTCTCGAAATCATGCGCGCCAATCTGCGCGGCAACCACATGGTTGCGCAGAAAAATTCGGCGGCAATTCAGTGCCAGATGGGTGAGAGGGTCAAGCGTCATGGGGCGGGTTCAAGAGTTCATCCACCACAAACATCACGTCGCGCGGCAGGGGCAGCAGGTGCTGACCATTATCGACCGTTAGCGTCACACCCGTGATGCAAGGGTTCTCTGCCAAAAACAGGCAAGTGGCGGCCACCTGTGACGGGTCAGTGGCTTTGCGCAGCAGGTTGATGCGGCTGGCTTGGTCGAAGTTGGCCTGGGTTTGCGGGCCGCTCGGGTACATCAGCCCTGGTGCCACACCACACACCCGCAGTTGAGGGGCCAGCGCTTGCGCCTGGAGTTCGACGGTGCGCTCAAGCGCCAGTTTGGAGACGGTGTAAGAAAAATAATCAGGGTTCAGGTTGAACACCTTCTGATCCAACACGTGAATGATGCTGCGGTCTTCGGCGGGTTGATCCGCCAGGATGCTTTGGCTCATCAGGCTGGACAGCGCCAGCGGTGCGAGCAGGTTGACCTCCAGCAGATCTCGCGTGGCGTCCAGATTCAGTTGCCCCGCGCTGTCGGGCTCAAAGCGGGCCGCGTTGTTCACCAGACAGTGCAGCGGCCCCGCTTGGGTGCTGATGGTCTGCATCATGCGCTGGCGTTGTGCTTCATCGGCCATGTCAGCTTGAATTACATGCGCCTGAGCACCTTGTTGCTTGAGTTCAGCGCACAGGGTCAGGGCCGCTTCGGCTGAATGCTGGTAGTGACACCAAACCTCCCAGCCTGCGTGAGCAAACTGCCGACAAATGAGCGCACCGAGACGATGCGCCCCGCCAGTGACGAGTACCCGGCGAGTCATGAGTGGCCTCGAATCAGCCACATAATCACCGACTGTCTGATTGACTTCTTACCCATAGCCTTATGTCCCGTGTGCCTGCCGAAGATATTTCGGCCCAACTTAGCCAAATTATCGTAGATGCCACCCAATCAGCGGGCGGCTGGCTCCCCTTCGACGCATTCATGGCCCAAGCCCTGTACACCCCCGGCCTGGGTTACTACGCCAATGACTCGCGCAAGCTCGGCAGCATGCCCGCCTCGGGCAGTGATTTTGTGACCGCCCCCGAGATGACGCCTTTGTTTGGCCGCACGCTGGCGCTACAAGTGGCGCAGGCTTTGCGAGTGACGCAAACGACTGAGGTGTGGGAGTTTGGCGCGGGCTCGGGTGCGCTGGCGCTGCAAGTGCTGGAGGCCTTGGGCGATCAGGTTGAGCGCTACACCATTGTTGACCTTTCGGGCTCCCTGCGCCTAAGGCAACAGCAACTGCTGCACAAGTTTGGCGACAAGGTGCGCTGGGTGGATGCATTGCCCACTGAGATGCGCGGCGTGGTGCTGGGCAATGAGGTGCTGGACGCCATGCCGGTCAAGCTGCTGGCGCGCACCCAGGGCGTGTGGCATGAGCGCGGGGTGACTGTTCTCGATGTGAGCGGTGACTCCGTTCGGGCTGAGCCTGTCGAAGCCTTCCCCTCATTCAACTGGCAAGACCGCGTGACCGACCTACGCCCCCCGCTTGAAATAGAAGGCCCGCACGACTACCTGACCGAAATCCACCCCCAGGCTGAGGCCTTCATCCGCACCCTGGCCGACCACCTGGTTCAAGGTGCCGCCTTCTTCATCGACTACGGCTTCCCCGAGAGTGAGTACTACCACCCGCAGCGCCACAT
>CANCDA010000013.1 GCA_947374705.1 Comamonadaceae bacterium
TGTTGATGGCGTCTTGGCCTTGCATGGCGTCCACCACGAACAGGGTTTCCACCGGGTTCAAGGCCGTATGCAGTTGGCGGATTTCCAGCATCAAGGCTTCGTCAATCGCCAGGCGACCCGCAGTATCGACCAGCAGCACGTCAAAGTAGTGTTTGCGGGCGTAGTCCAGCGCGGCGTGGGCAATGTCCAGCGGCTTTTGGTCGGGCGTGCTGGGGAACCACTCGGCACCGGCCTGGGCCGTGACGGTCTTGAGCTGCTCGATGGCCGCTGGGCGGTACACGTCACCTGAGACGGTGAGCACTTTTTTCTTGCGCTTCTCGATCAGGTGCTTGGCCAGCTTGGCGGTGGTGGTGGTCTTGCCCGCGCCCTGCAGGCCCGCCATCAAGATCACCGCAGGGGGTTGGGCTGCGAGGTTGATGTCGGCCACGCCTTCGCCCATGGTGGCGGCGAGCTCGCGGTTGACGATGCTCACCAGCACTTGGCCGGGCTGGAGCGAGCCCATCACCTCTTGGCCCAAGGCTTTGTCTTTGACGCGGGCGATAAAGTCGCGCACCACGGGCAGCGCCACATCAGCCTCCAGCAAGGCCATGCGCACCTCGCGCAGCATGTCGGCCACATTGGATTCGGTAATGCGGGCCTGGCCACGCATTTCCTTGACGAGGCGGCTGAGTTTGTCTGTGAGTGCGGAGGCCATGGCTTGATTGCTACCTGGGGTGTGCGAGGGTTGAGGGCGTTGTGCGTGGGTGATGCGCGAGTGGGGCGTGAGTGAGGCGTCACAGCGCATCGGGTGCAGATATTTTGCGTTTGCCTGAACAGGCAAACCGCTAAACTGTGGGCATGATTTTAGCGAATACGACTTGGCTTGCCTTGCTTTTGAGTTTGGCTGCGGCGAGCGCCTATGCCTTGCCTGCCCTGGCCACGACGCGCATGCACCCCTCTACCCAACGTGGCGTGCTGGTGCTGGCTTGGTTGCTGCATGGCTTGCTCTTGGTGTGGGGGCTCTGGGCTGAACCCGCACGCTTTGGCTTTGCGCCTGCACTGTCGGTGACGGTTTGGTTGGTGGCCCTGGTTTACGCGGTCGAAACCCGCATGTACCCCCAGCTTGAAATTCACTGGGCTTTATCGGCGCTGGGCGCGTGGGTGGTGCTGTTGGCGCTGTGCTACCCCGGCCAAGTCCTTCATGCCAGTGCTTCGGCTTGGCTGCCGCTGCACTGGGCTTTGGGCATTGCGTCATACGGTCTGTTTGCCGCTGCGGCCCTGCACGCTTGGTTGATGAACCGCACGGAGGATCGCATTCGGCACGTGGCCGCTGCCCCCAGCGGCTTGCCCTTGCTCACTCTGGAGCGTTTGACCTTTCGCTTTGTCACAGCGGGCTTCGTGCTGCTGTCCGCCACGCTGTTGTCGGCCATGCTATTCAAAGAATCGCTGTACGGCCCGGGTACGAGCTGGAAGTGGGATCACAAAACTATTTTTTCTGTGCTGTCATGGCTCACCTTTGCCACCCTGTTGACGGGGCGTGCGCGATTTGGCTGGCGTGGGCGGCAGGCTGCCCGTTTGCTCTACATCGGCTCGGGCCTGTTGCTGCTGGCTTATGTGGGCTCACGGTTTGTCATTGAAGTCATCCTCCATCGCAGCGCATGAAGTTCCTCCTCGTTTTGCTGGTGTTTTTATTCGCCGCGTGGCTGTGGCGAACCGGTCGTCAAAAAAATACCAACACCCCAAAACCACCCTCCGTGAAGACACCGCAAGACATGGTGGCCTGCGCGCGCTGCGGCGTGCATATGCCGCAAGCCGAAGCCTTACAGGGCCGCAGCGGCGTTTATTGCTGCACTGCGCACCACGACCAGGCGGAGCACTGAATGAGGCGAACCGACGACGCGCCGTCCTGGTTGGGCCCCTCACTCACGGGCTTGGCGATTGACACGGGCAATGAGCACCAGGAGCTTGACCGCCTTTGGCTAGGCCTCATGACCGCACGCGTCACCTTAGGGCTGGTGCTGGTGGTGCTTCAGGGAGCGCTGTATGGCTTGGGTCAGTCGGCCCACAGTGGCATGGTCGTGATCAGCGGCCTCTATTTGACAGCCACCGTGATCGTACGTGTGGGCTTGCCCCCCCGTCGGTTGGGGCACAGCTTTAAATGGCCATGGCTCTACACCATCGGGGCGGATGTGCTGGCCTTCTCCCTATTGCAATTTTTGCAGGGCAGCAGCATCAACTACACGCCGCTGTTGGTCATGCCGGTGCTATTGGCGGCCATTCTTGGCACGCAAAGATTGGCCTTGGGCACGGCAGCAGGCATCACCTTGTTATTGCTCGCGCATGAGAGCTGGCTGGCCTTGGCCTTCACGGGCGATGTGGCGCCCCACTTTATCCAAGCCGCACTCACCGGCATCGGCAGTTTTGTTATTGCGGTCTTGGCACATCAACTGGCAGCACGACTGGCCAACCAAGAGCAACACGCGCGCCGCAACCATTTAGCGGCTTATATTCAACAACAGGTCAATGATCTGGTGATTGAATCGCTCTCGGATGGGGTTTTGGTGTTGGATGCCTACGGCATGGTGCACGCGGCCAACCCGGCGGCACAGCAAATGCTGAATGCTGACGAAAAATTCCCCTTGAGCACGCCATTTCAACTGGCGGTCAATCCGGCCTGGGCATCTCTGGCGCGACTGACGCAGCAGGCATTTTCAGGACAACCCACACTTGCCGCAGAGGTCAAAATTCAACTCGCAGGCCAGGGCGTTCAGCAGCTTCGGACGCGCACCCAATTGACCTCACCTCAAAGCGGTGGCGCGGAGCGTTTGTGCGTCATGTTCTTGCAAGACCAGCGCGAAATGGAAGCCCGTTTACGAACAGAAAAACTCGCCAGCATGGGACGCATGTCAGCCGCTGTCGCGCACGAAATTCGCAACCCCTTGGCCGCCATCACACAGGCCAACGCCTTGCTGGACGAAGACCTGCACTCACCCCAGCACAAACAACTGACCGCCATCGTTCAACAAAATGCCCGGCGTCTGGAGAAGATCGTCGAAGAAATTCTCAACATCGCTCGCGTGCAACAACAGGTGCAAGCCATCGAGCCGCTGCGACTGAACTTGAACGACACCGTGAACCGCATTTGTGAAGACTGGGCGAACCAAACCCACAGCCAACATCGCGTCTTGATTCACCTCTGGCCCAATCCTTTGGAAGTGAATTTCGAATTCGAGCACCTGCGCCGAGTCTTGGTTAACCTCTTGGACAACGCTCGCCGTTTTGCCAGCACGCAGGCCGAATCGATCCAAATCTCCACCCGCACCAGCGTCAACGGCAGCATTGTTTTGAGCGTCTGGAGTGACAGCCCGCCCATCGAGGCCTCGGTGGAGCGCCACTTGTTCGAGCCTTTTTTTTCCTCTGAAAGCAAGTCCAGTGGCTTGGGTCTGTACATTTGCCGCGAGCTGTGTGTCGGTCATGGTGCCGCCATCTCCCACCAGCGTGCCAGCAGCATGGCGCGTACCAGCCCGGTGCTGGGCAATGAATTTTTGGTCGAATTTCTTCACTCTCACGTCACGCCTGTGGCGACGTCCCACGTAAAACCACCGCTCTCACCATGGCCATGAACCCAACCAGCCGCAAGGCGCACATTTTGGTGGTGGACGACGAACCCGACCTGCGCACACTTTATGAAATGACTTTGCTGCGCGAGGGCTACCACGTCGATGTAGCCGAAGACCTTGAGCAGGCCTGGCAACTCTTGAGTGAACGCTTTTTTGATGTGCTGATCACCGACATGCGCCTGCCCGACGGCCTGGGCATTGAGTTGATCCACCGACTTCGCGCGCTAGCCCGGGCAGAGCGCTGTGTGGTCATCACCGCGCACGGGTCTGCGGAGAATGCGGTTGAATCGCTCAAGGCGGGGGCCTTTGACTACTTGAGTAAACCGGTTGAACTCAAACTGTTCCGATCTGTCATTGCTTCGGCAGCCCAGGACGGGCTTCAGACCCGCTCCGATTCGGCCACTCACCCACGTCAACGCAAGGGCAACAATGCCCCTTCTGAGTCCAATGACGCGCTGGCCCGTCTGGTGGGCGTCTCCCCCGTCATGCAGCAGGTCAAGGAGCGGATTAACAAAGTCGCCAACAGCATGGCCCCCGTCCTGATCTGCGGCGAATCTGGCACGGGCAAGGAACTGGTCGCCCGCGCTTTGCATGGCAGCAGCCATCGCCGTTCGGGGCCTTTTGTGGCCGTGAATTGCGGTGCCATTCCTGAGAACCTGATGGAGTCCGAGTTTTTTGGCGTCCGAAAAGGGGCTTACACCGGCGCAACGCATGACCGCGAGGGCTTCTACCAGGCCGCAGCCGGTGGCTCCTTATTCTTAGACGAAATGGGTGAATTGCCTTTGGCGATGCAAGCCAAGTTGTTGCGCGCGGTGCAAGAGCGCCGGGTGCGGCCTGTGGGTGCCTCGCAAGAAGAGTCTGTGGACGTGCGCATCATCAGCGCCACGCACAAAGATTTGGCCACCGAAGTCACAGCCGGGCGCTTTCGCCAAGACTTGTATTACCGATTGAACGTGATTGCAGTCAACATTCCCCCGCTGCGTGAGCGGCAAGAAGATTTACCCGCCTTGTGCGAGGCTTTGCTCCAGCGCATCGCCGCCGAATCCGGCGTAGCTGTACCTGAACTCTCACCCGACTTGCTGACACAACTCTCACACCTACCGCTGCATGGCAACGTACGCGAGCTTGAAAATCTCTTGCACCGCGCCGTCGCACTCAGTGAAGGCCAACAACTCCAGTTGGATACGGCGGATCGACGCCTCGAATTAGCGCCTGCACCTGCAAAGCCTGTGATACCACTAGCGCCAGGGGTATCTTTGGCCAGTGCGCCTATCGCAGACGCCCGGTCACCGCTTTCTGCATCTGCAACGCCCACCCTCACCCTCGACCTGCAAGGACACCTGGATCAGCAAGAGCGCGACATTCTGGTCAAGACTTTGACGGAAACGGGCTTTAACCGCACCGCTGCGGCCGCCCGGTTGGGCCTGAGCCTGCGCCAAATCCGCTACCGAATGGCACGCCTGAACATCGACGTGCCTCAAGGCGGCGACACCCCATGAAAAAATCCGAAGCCGCGCGTGATAACGCTTTGTGGCGCGGTGGTTGGTACCGCTTTGCACGTGGTCTGCCTTCGCCCAATTTTGGGACACGCCCACCCGGTGCTACGGTGGATCTGATCGTGGTTCATGCCATCAGCCTGCCGCCCGGCCAATACGGCGGGCCAGAGGTGCAGCAGCTTTTCACCAACACCTTGGATTGGCACGCTCACCCTTATTTTGAGACCATCCAAGGCATGGAGGTCTCAGCCCATTTCTACATCCAGCGCAACGGGGAGCTGTGGCAGTTCGTCGACTGCAATGCACGTGCCTGGCATGCGGGCCGCTCTCACTACCGAGGGCGAGACAACTGCAATGACCACTCCATTGGCATCGAGCTTGAAGGCATTGACGGGGGTTTGTTTGAGGCCGCGCAATACGAAACACTGAGCGCTTTGTGCGCCACCTTGGCGGCACAACACGCCATCCAGCACATCGCAGGGCATGAGCACATTGCCCCAGGCCGCAAAGCTGACCCCGGCGCAGGATTTGATTGGGCGTTTTTGCAACAAAATCTGGGTTGGCCGACTCAGTACTTTCCCGAGGTTTTGCACTCTGTTCTAACATCTTGATACAGAAAGATGGCCAAGCATCCACACCTTGGTAAATAGCCAAAGTCATCGAAAATCCAGGCTACATGCGCCCATGCGAAGCAAAGTCCGGCCCAGCCCTTGCCAGTGCTTGATTTGCATGGCCACAGATTGATTTTGCAACGCTTGTAGCCCGGCTGAGGGCGATGTCGAGTCGCAGTTTTTCTTCTGTGATTTTCATTTTTTTTCAACCCGAAATTCGCGTCCGCACTTTTTGCGGCGATACACTACCGGTAGTGGCTTGCAATGACGCAAGACCCCATATATAGTGCTTTCATGTCGCAACTGATTTGCCATGAAATTCAAAAAAAATAGCAACAAACCCTATCGGTCATCCAACCGCTAAGACACCCACAGTTACCCTTAAATTTGCCTAAGACGAGGAAGCCATGCAAACCACCCTGAACCCACTCACCGCCACCCCGCGCGCTGATACAACCATGTCACGCCCAAGCCGCGAGAATGCGACCGACAACCCATTGAGCCACTACCAGATACTGCGCCGCAATGGCGCGGTGGTGCCGTTCGAGCCCGCCAAGATTGCGGTGGCGATGATGAAGGCCTTTTTGGCGGTGCACGGCACGCAAGGCGCGGCCTCGGCCAGCGTGCGCGAAGTGGTGGACAACCTGACTCAAACCGTGGTGCGCGCTTTGATGCGCTCACGCCCCGGTGGCGGCACTTTCCCTATTGAAGACATTCAAGACCAGGTCGAACTGGGTCTGATGCGCGGGGGCCACCACGAGATCGCTCGCGCCTACGTGCTGTACCGTGAAAAACGCACCCAGGAACGCGCCACACAGTCCGCACCGCAAGCCCCCAAGGCCCCCGTGCTGCATACCATCGACAACGGTCAGCGCACCCCGCTGGATCTGGAGCGTCTGCAAGGCTTGATCGAAGCCGCTTGCAAAAATTTGGGTGCCGATGTCAAAGCCGATCCCATTTTTTCCGAAACCCTGCGCAACCTGTATGACGGCATTCCGATGGAAGAGGTGTACAAAGCCTCCATCCTCGCCGCACGCACCCTGATCGAGAAAGACCCCGACTACACCTACGCCACGGCGCGCTTGCTGTTTCACACCATTGCCCGTGAAGTGCTAGGGCGGGACGTGCCCCCTTCTGAGATGGGTGAGGCCTATGTGGACTACTTTCCCGGCTTCATTAAGAAGGGCGTTGAGAATGATTTGCTCGACGAGAAATTGCTGCAATTTGACTTGAAGCGCTTGGGCGCGGCCCTCAAGGCCGAGCGCGATTTGCAGTTTGACTACCTGGGTCTGCAAACCCTGTATGACCGCTACTTCTTGCACGTGCGCAAGAGCCGCATTGAGTTGCCGCAAGCCTTCTTCATGCGCGTGGCCATGGGCTTGTCCCTGGGTGAGATTGACCGCGAAGCCCGCGCCATCGAGTTCTATGAAGTGCTGTCTTCGTTTGACTTCATGTCAAGCACGCCCACGCTGTTCAACGCAGGTACGCTGCGTTCGCAGCTTTCCAGTTGCTACCTGACGACCGTGCCCGATGATCTGGACGGCATCTACGAGTCCATCAAAGAAAATGCGCTGCTGTCCAAATTTGCTGGCGGCCTGGGCAACGACTGGACGCGTGTTCGTGCCCTGGGCGCGCACATCAAAGGCACCAACGGCGAATCGCAAGGCGTCGTGCCCTTCCTCAAGGTGGTGAACGACACGGCTGTGGCGGTGAACCAAGGCGGCAAGCGCAAGGGCGCGGTCTGCACGTATCTGGAAACCTGGCACCTGGACATCGAAGAGTTCCTGGAGCTGCGCAAGAACACCGGCGATGACCGCCGCCGCACGCACGACATGAACACCGCCAACTGGATTCCTGACCTGTTCATGCGCCGCGTGATGGAAAAGGGAAGCTGGACGCTGTTCTCGCCCAACAACGTGCCCGACTTGCACGACAAGTTCGGTGCCGACTTTGAAACCGCCTACGTCGCCTACGAAACCAAGGCGGCTCGGGATGAAATCAAACCTTCGCGCACCGTGCAAGCCGCTGACCTGTGGCGCAAGATGCTCACCATGTTGTTTGAAACCGGCCACCCCTGGATCACCTTCAAAGACGCCTGCAACGTGCGCTCACCCCAGCAACACGCGGGCGTGGTGCACTCCAGCAACCTGTGCACCGAGATCACGCTCAACACCAGCGACACCGAAACGGCAGTGTGCAACCTGGGTTCGGTCAATCTGCTGCAACACCTGAAAGACGGCCAACTCGATCACGTCAAGCTGCAAAAAACGATTTCCATCGCCATGCGCATGCTGGACAACGTGATCGACATCAACTACTACGCGGTTAAAAAAGCGCGCGACTCCAATATGCGCCACCGCCCGGTGGGCCTGGGCCTGATGGGCTTCCAGGACAGCCTGTACGAGCTGCGCATCCCCTATGCCAGCGACGCCGCTGTGGCTTTTGCAGACACCTCCATGGAGGCCATCTGCTACTACGCCTACTGGGCCTCTACCGAGTTGGCCGCCGAGCGTGGCCGCTACTCCAGCTACAAGGGCTCGCTGTGGGACAAAGGTGTGATGCCTTTGGACACCCTGGACATGCTGGCCAGTGCACGCGGTGGCTACGTGGAAGTAGATCGTTCATCCACCATGGACTGGGATGCTCTGCGCCAGAAAATCGCTCGCCACGGCATGCGCAACTCCAACTGCGTGGCCATTGCGCCGACAGCCACCATCTCCAACATCATTGGTGTGGATGCCTGCATTGAGCCTTGCTTCGGCAATCTCTCGGTCAAGTCCAACCTGTCCGGTGAATTCACCGTCATTAACGGCTACTTGGTGCGCGACCTCAAGCGTCTGGGTCTGTGGGACGACGTGATGGTGATGGACCTCAAACATTTTGACGGTTCACTCAGCCCGATTGACCGCGTGCCGCAAGAACTGAAGTCGCTCTACGCCACGGCCTTCGAGATCGAAACACGTTGGCTCATCGAAGCGGCGGCACGTCGTCAAAAATGGATTGACCAAGCCCAAAGCTTGAACATCTATATGGCGGGCGCTTCGGGCAAGAAGCTTGACGAAACCTACAAACTCGCCTGGTTGCGCGGTCTTAAAACCACCTACTACCTGCGCACCATGTCAGCCACGCATGCGGAGAAATCCACCGTCACCGCAGGCCGAATGAATTCTGTCTCGTCGGGTGGCAGCAGCCCCAGTGCACTCGAAGCTGCGGCTGCTGTAGCGCAAGCGCAGATGAGCTCACAGGCGGCGACCGACATCAAGTTTTGTGCCATTGATGACCCAGGCTGCGAATCCTGCCAATGAAATAAAACCTGCTCATCACCGCATCGCATTTCACATGACCTCCATGTCGATGCTATTGAGCAACACAATGCAGCAGCGATGTGAATGAAGTCTTTTCATTTCATCTCGCTGCTCTGATAATTCGCTGATTGGAAACATCTATGTTGAACTGGGACGAAGAAGTCAAGCCCTCACCGCAAATCTCGCATGCAAGCAACCCGTTAAGCGGTCGCATGAACGAGCATCCCTCATTGGCAGCGGGATCCACCACGATCTCGCTGACTGACACGACAACACCTCAAGTCACAAAAACGGCGGCTCCGCACCGCATCAAGGCTTCAGACAAGCGCATCATCAACGGCCAGACCGACGTCAATCAATTGGTGCCGTTCAAGTACAAGTGGGCTTGGGAAAAATACCTGGCCACCTGCGCCAACCACTGGATGCCGCAAGAGGTCAACATGACCCGCGACATTGCGTTGTGGAAAGACCCGAACGGTCTCACCGAAGACGAGCGCCGCATTGTCAAACGCAACCTCGGCTTCTTTGTCACCGCTGACTCACTCGCCGCCAACAACATCGTGTTGGGCACTTACCGCCACATCACAGCGCCTGAGTGCCGTCAGTTCTTGCTGCGTCAGGCTTTTGAAGAAGCGATTCATACCCACGCCTACCAGTACATTGTGGAGTCGCTGGGCCTGGACGAAGCCGAAATCTTCAACGCCTACAACGAAGTGCAGTCCATCCGTGACAAAGATCAATTTCTGATTCCGTTCATCGAAGCCATCAGCGACCCTCACTTCCACACTGGCACTTTTGAAACCGACCAGACACTGCTCAAATCCCTGATCGTCTTCGCCTGTCTGATGGAGGGCCTGTTCTTCTACGTCGGCTTCACGCAAATCCTGGCGCTGGGTCGGCAAAATAAGATGACGGGGGCAGCCGAGCAGTACCAGTACATCCTGCGTGATGAGTCCATGCACTGCAACTTCGGCATTGACTTGATCAACCAACTCAAGCTTGAAAACCCCCAGTTGTGGACGCCTGAGTTCAAAGCCGAAATCAAAGCCCTGTTTGAGAAAGCGGTTGAACTGGAATACCGCTACGCGGAAGACACCATGCCCCGCGGCGTGTTGGGCATGAACGCCTCCATGTTCAAAGGCTACTTGCGCTACATCGCCAACCGACGTGCCACACAAATTGGCCTGGAGCCGCTGTTCCCCAACGAGGAAAATCCTTTCCCCTGGATGAGCGAAATGATTGACCTGAAGAAAGAGCGCAACTTCTTCGAAACCCGCGTGATCGAGTATCAGTCGGGTGGCGCGCTCTCTTGGGATTAAGACGGCTCAAATGCTTTTAAAAATTTCACAGCCCATAAATCTCGCCGCAGAGCGTGGCCATGGCCTGTGCACCCGAGTTCATGGTGTTGGGACTCTGCCCAGCACCATGGATCGCTTTATGCAAACCAACGCGCATGAAGTGCTCTTTGTAAATTGATCAAGGAGAAAATGATGGCAACTGCAAAAAAACCAGCCGCAAAAAAGGCTGCTCCCGCGAAGAAAGCTCCAGCTAAAAAAGTTGTAGCGAAAAAAGCCCCTGCGAAGAAAGCACCGGCTAAAAAAGTAGCCGCTACCAAAGCGCCAGCGAAGAAAGCTCCAGCTAAAAAAGTTGTAGCTAAAAAAGCGCCCGCTAAAAAAGCAGCAGCGAAGAAAGCCCCAGCCAAAAAAGTCGTCGCTAAAAAAGCCCCTGCCAAAAAAGCAGCCGCTAAAAAAGCACCGGCTAAAAAAGCTGTAGCGAAGAAAGCACCTGCAAAGAAGGCGCCAGCCAAAAAAGCAGCCGCTAAGAAACCCGCTGCCAAAAAGCCAGCCGCCAAAAAAGCAGCCAAGAAGCCGGCCGCCAAGAAAGCCGCGAAAGCACCCGCTGCCAAAGCTGCCCCGGCTGCGCCTGCGGCTCAGACCACTCTGAACCCGCAAGCCGCTTGGCCGTTTCCGACGGCCAGCAAGCCCTAAGCCACTTCACTGGCTTCAAGCCCGATGTCCCAAAGGCATCGGGCTTTTTTGTGCACAATCCAAAGTTGAAATTGACTCTACAAACCCAATGCTTTGAGATCAACCGAGTAGTTCTGCGGGCCACGCTGCGCAATCTTGAGGGAACCCAATTGGTTGCCTAAAGCAGCGCAACGCGCCAAAGGCCAATCCCGCTCCAGGCCGAACAGCAAAGCGCCACGGTAGGCATCGCCGCAACCTGTCGGATCGACCACGGCGGTCGCCTGGACTGGGGCAACCAAAATCTTTTCGCCATCTACCCAGACCTCGCTACCCTGGGCACCCAGTGTGACGATCAAGCCCTTGACCCGTTGCGAAATCTCCGCGTGGCTCCAGCCGGTGCGGTCACTGAGCATCTTGCCTTCATAGTCATTGACGGTCACCCAGCTGGCCTGTTCAATGAAGCACGCAAGTTCATCGCCATTGAACATCGGCAGGCCTTGGCCCGGATCGAAGACGAAGGGGATGTCGGCAGCCTTGAATTGCTCGGCATGTTGCAACATCGCATCCCGACCATCTGGCGAGATGATGCCAAGCTTGATATCTGGATGGGATTTGATCTGCGTCACGTGGGCCTGCATCATGGCGCCGGGGTGAAAGGCGGTGATTTGGTTATTGTCCTGATCGGTCATGATCAGCGCCTGAGCCGTGTAGGTTTCATTGATCTGGCGCACGTAATCGGTGGCAATGCCCAGGTCGCGCAGGCGCTGTAGATAGCCCGCACCGTCATTACCTAAAGTGGCCATGGGCAGCGGTGAGCCGCCCAGTAATTTGAGTGCGTAAGCGATATTGCCCGCACAACCACCGAAGTCACGCCGCAAGGTGGGAACCAGAAAAGACACATTCAAAATGTGCAACTGGTCGGGCAAAATTTGCTCTGCAAATTTGCCCTCAAAGTTCATGATGGTGTCAAAAGCCAGAGAACCACAAATTAAAGTTGCCATAAATATAAAGGAAGTGTCAGGGGTAAAACGCGAGAATACGGTAGCCAGCAACGCGGTCCACGCCCTCTTGCTTGCTAACCGAAAGGGTGAGCGAGGCACTGGACTCTGAGGTCGGTGCCAGATGGTCAGATTTGAAGCCCAGGACGTCCGCCCCAATCACGCGTCTAATCAGCGATTGATCTTGGGCGTCCGTCAAGGAAATTTCAATGGATGGTAGGGCCAACGCCATCGGTGCGGTATTTTTAAGCGTGAAATTCAGCTGGTATACATCTGCGCTGAGTTTGTTGAAAGAAGAGCTGTCCATTACGATGGACTCGATCTGGCGCAAGGGCGATACCTTGCACTGCACCCACTCACACATCAGTTCTAGCACGGGTTTGATCTCGGGGGCCTGAGCAGCAATGCGGTCGCGCTCATGCAGCAAGGCTTGGAAGATGAGCCCTGCACTCAGCAGCAGCGCAGTGAGATACAGGCTGGCACTCACCCAGAGTTTGCGCGGCTTAGAAACGCTGGACTGAAGTCGCATGAAAGAGGGCTGGTGCACCTCATCAACCAACTCGGTTTGAGACGGCGCATCGCCCATGGCGAGTTCTTCAATAAAGGTCTCGCCGACGATGGTCTCGTCCGAAGACCTTTGCGTGTGAACGGTTGCATGAGACGATTCGAACTCGCGCGAGTCATCTAAGGTAGGCTCAATCTTGGGCGGCTCCGCTTGGCGATGGATCGCCTCCTCAACCGGTGCAATAGGTGAGTGTGCCTCAGAGACTTCGTGCGCATCCGCAGGCGGGGGCGGGGGCGCATCAATGTCGTCGGTAAAGGCTTGCATGTGTACAGAGGCATCAAAAACCTCATCACACTGACCGCAGCGTACCCAACCTTCAGAAATACGCAGCTGGTCTGGCACGACCTTGAACATGGTCATGCAGGCAGGGCAACGTGTGATCAAACTCATGGGGGTCGATTGTAGGATGCCCCCCGGCTCACATCACAAACGCGCAGTCATCAAAACCCAACCCTCTTGCGTTTGCGCAACGCTCAATTGGCAGTAAGGCGCATAGGCTTGAATCAATTCGTCTGTCTGCCGCTCCAGGATGCCGGCCAGCACCAAGGCGCCACCGGCAGCCACGCGGGCGCACAGCAGCGGAGCGAGTACTTTCAGGGGGGTGGCCAGGATATTGGCCAGCACAGTCTGGTACTGACCGCTGATCTGCTCAGGCAGCCCCGCTTGGAGCTTGACCTGGTTCGCATCCGCATTCAAGACGGTGGCCGTGACCGCCGCATCATCAATATCCAAGGCGTCGATCTCCAGTGCGCCATATTTAGCCGCACCAATCGCCAGAATGCCCGATCCACAACCGTAATCCAGCACACGACCTAAACCACCTCGTTGGTCAGCATGTTGTGCGATCCAGCGCAAACACATGCGCGTGGTTGGATGTGTGCCCGTGCCAAACGCCAAACCCGGGTCCAAGCGGATGATGGTTTTGGCCTGGGCGGGTGGCTCATGCCAGGTCGGCACGATCCAAAAATCGGGCGTGATTTCGACAGGGGCAAACTGCGACTGCGTCAAACGCACCCAGTCTTGTTCGGGCACATCATGAATGCCCAGCATATGGCAATTCTCAAAAAAATCCTGCGCCTGCAACAAGGCTTCAGCCTCCTTGGCCGAGGCCTGATCCGGGAACAGCGCTAGCACTCGGGAGCGTTGCCAGCCGTCTTGCGGGGGCGGCATGCCGGGCTCGCCAAACAGGGCTTGCTCGGCCTCGGTATGGGCATCGGCATCTTCCACACTGACGCTCAAGGCGTCCAACGCATCGAGTGCATCACTCAAAGCCTCCACGCGGTCTTGCGGGCATAACAGTCGAAGTTCAATCATCGCTTGTGTTGCTCCAGCCAAGATTCCAGGTAATGGATGTTGGTGCCGCCGTCCATGAACTTGGCGTCCACCATCAACTCACGGTGCAGGGGAATATTGGTGCTGATACCTTCCACCACGGTCTCGGCCAGGGCTGTGCGCATTCGGGCCATGGCCTGTTCACGCGTGTCGCCATGGACAATGATTTTGCCGATCATGGAGTCGTAATTGGGTGGCACAAAGTAATTGGTATAGACGTGCGAGTCCACCCGCACCCCCGGCCCACCGGGTGGATGCCACATGGTGATGCGCCCTGGCGAGGGGGTGAACTTGTAGGCGTCTTCGGCATTGATGCGGCACTCAATGGCGTGACCCCTGATTTCAATCTGACGCTGGGTAAAGGGCAACTTCTCACCCGCTGCCACCATGATTTGTGTCTTGACGATGTCCACGCCAGTAATCCACTCCGTCACCGGGTGCTCCACCTGAACCCGGGTATTCATCTCGATAAAGTAGAACTCGCCGTTTTCAAAGAGGAACTCAAACGTACCTGCCCCCCGGTAGCCAATTTTTTTGCATGCCGCCACGCAGCGGTCACCAATCTTTTCAATCAACTTGCGAGGGATGCCCGGGGCAGGGGCTTCTTCGAGAATTTTTTGATGGCGTCGTTGCATAGAACAATCACGCTCACCCAGATAGACCGCATTCTTGTGCTTGTCTGCCAGGATTTGAATTTCGATATGGCGCGGGTTTTGAAGAAATTTTTCCATGTACACCGCTGGGTTACCGAAGGCGGCACCCGCTTCTGCCTTGGTCATCTGCACGGCGTTGATCAACGCCGCCTCGGTATGCACCACACGCATGCCACGTCCACCACCACCGCCCGCTGCTTTGATGATGACGGGGTAACCGATTTTCTTGGCAATGCTTCGGATCTGCACCGCGTCATCAGGCAGCTCACCCTCAGAGCCTGGCACGCAAGGCACGCCCGCCTTGATCATGGCCTGCTTGGCCGATACCTTGTCCCCCATGATGCGGATGGACTCTGGCGTGGGGCCAATGAACTGGAAACCACTTTGCTCCACGCGTTCGGCAAAGTTGGCGTTTTCACTCAGAAAACCATAGCCCGGGTGAATCGCCTCTGCATCCGTCACCTCTGCCGCTGAGATCAAGGCGGGCATATTGAGGTAGCTCAGTGCCGAAGCGGCGGGACCAATACACACGGACTCTTCCGCCAACTTGACGTATTTAGCGTCCCGATCCGCCTCTGAATACACCATGACGGCCTTGACACCCAACTCACGGCAAGCGCGCTGAATACGCAGGGCGATTTCGCCACGATTGGCGATCAGAATTTTTTTAAACATAGATGAGCGTGCCTGCCAGACTTATTCGATCAAGTACAAGGGCTGCCCGTACTCAACAGCCTGTCCGTTATCGCAAAGAATCTTGGTCACCGTGCCTGACTTGTCGGATTCGATTTCATTGAGTATCTTCATGGCCTCGATGATGCACAGGGTTTCACCTTGCTTGATCGTGTCACCCACTTCGACAAAAGGCTTGGCGCCCGGTGTCGCAGAGCGGTAGAAGGTGCCCACCATGGGGGACTTCACAGCATGAATGACCTCGGGCTCAAGCACAGGGGCGGGGGCGGTCGCAGCAGCGACCGTTGTCGGCGCTGCGACTGGCGCAGGCGCTGGCATGGCAGCCACTGGCATGGCATACGCCTGCGCCATGGCCCCACCGCCTTTGACGATCCGAACTTTGCCTTCGGCCTCCGTAATCTCAAGCTCAGAGACATTTGATTCGGACACCAAATCAATCAGGGTTTTCAGTTTTCGCAAATCCATGGGAACTCCAACATCTTCTTAAAATATTGCTTTAACTTAGAACAAATCAAAGCAATTTCCAATTATTTTCAACAACAACTAGCCTGCAAGTTGAACGACATCTTTAGCCCGCAGCAGGTTGCGCGGGCCGACGCCCTTACTTTAACCCATACCAACGCGCCAAATCTTGCGGTGAAATTTTGCCAATTTTGCGATCCAGCATCTTGCCATTGCCCCCCAACGCCACGGTGAACGGCAAGCCACCACCAACATTGCCCATGGATTTACTTAAAGAGATGCCTGCCATACCCGCCAAGGCCATCGGAAATCCGAGCGATTGGCGCGCAAGAAAAGCCTGAACCGGCTCCAACCGATCCACAGCCAATCCAACAACTTGCCAACCATTCACTTTATTTTCACGGTAAAAAGAATCCAATAAAGGAAGTTCATCAACACAAGGCGGGCACCAAGTAGCCCAAAAGTTAAGCAGCAAAGGCCTCCCTCGGAAAGTCGATAGCGACAAGTGCGCACCATCCGGGGTTTCAAAGGTCATGCCCCACAAAGCAACGAGAGCGGCTTCATTCACCTCGTTCAAACCGAACTTGCGCAGCGCCAAGCCCGCACCACCTAGCCCCGCCAGCGCAGCCACGGTGCCGTAAAGCCATCGACGACGAATCAGACTTGGTTTTTTGATGTCATCCATAAATCAATTATTGATCTTCAAAAGTTGATAACAGCATTCGAACAGACGCCAAGTCACCACGTGGCGATCTATTCATAGCATCTTTTTTAAGCGCGCCACGCACCGCGTCCCGGTCATTCACCATCAAATGAAGGCCTACAAAAATCCCCAAGGGTTGGCACATGGCATGAATACCCAGCACGTCTACCGATTCGCCATGAAGTCCTGATGCGGTTCGAGGTTGGTAGCGCACGCCCTGATCAATCAACTTGATTTCAAGCGACTTTTCATCATCGCAAAACAACTGGAGGTAAATATCTGACAACCGTGTCGCTGTGCCATGCCACACCGCCCCACCCAAATGGGGTCGAAACTCCGCCAAACGCTCCATCCAAACCAAAGCCAGTCGGCGCAAGGCCAGTAGCTCGGCGGGTTGAGTGTCTGCGCAAAACAAGTCCAAGTACTCGCGCACCGCTGTTTCCAACTCGTCGTTGTCAGGCAAGGGCGTGCGTTCAGGCAATTTGAGTTGACGCACCGCACGGCGCTTGGCTGGGCCATATTCCAGCCCTTCTTCCACCACCAACTGGGCAGCGATTGAGGCAATGTCTTGCTTACTCATGGCCGCTATTGTGCACCGCCTAAAATCGCCCGATGCACATTCATATTCTCGGTATTTGCGGCACGTTCATGGGTGGCTTGGCGGCCTTGGCGCGCGAAGCGGGCCACCGCGTGACAGGCTGCGACGCAGGCGTGTACCCACCCATGAGCGACCAACTGCGCGCCTTGGGCATTGACTTGGTAGAGGGCTTTGGCGCTGAGCAGATGGCGTTCAAACCCGATATGTACGTCATCGGCAACGTGGTCAGTCGCGCTCGCCTGTCCGACGGCAAACCCAAATTCCCGCTGATGGAGGCCATTCTTGACGCAGGCGCGGCCTACACCAGCGGCCCGCAATGGCTGGCCGAGCACGTGTTACAGGGTCGCCACGTGCTAGCAGTGGCTGGCACCCACGGCAAAACCACCACAACCGCCATGCTGACCTGGATACTGGAGTTTGCCGGGCTGAAGCCGGGCTTTCTCGTCGGCGGTGTGCCTATGAATTTTGATGTTTCAGCCCGCTTGGGCATGGATGCGTGCTTCGTGATAGAAGCCGACGAGTACGACACCGCTTTCTTTGACAAGCGCAGCAAGTTCGTCCACTACCGGCCCCGCACCGCGATTTTGAACAATCTGGAGTTCGATCACGCTGACATTTTTGACAACTTGGCTGCGATTGAACGTCAGTTTCACCATCTGGTGCGTACCGTACCCGGCACGGGTCGCGTCGTGGTCAACGGCTTGGAAGAAAGTCTCACCCGCGTGCTGGCCCAAGGTTGCTGGAGCGAGGTTCGCAGCTTTGGCGCAGCGGTCAATGACTTCACAGCGGTGGGTGAGCCCCATGATTTTGAGGTTCTCTACCAAGGAAAGACCGTCGCCAACGTGAAGTGGGCACTCACAGGCACCCATAACCAACTCAATGCCCTGGCCGCCATCGCAGCCGCTGAACATGTCGGCGTGACCCCTGCCGTGGCGGCCCGCGCCCTGGGTGACTTTCGAAACGTCAAGCGACGCATGGAGGTGCGCGCTCGCGTCACGCGACCCGGCGGCGAGATCACCGTGTATGACGACTTCGCCCACCACCCCACAGCCATCCGCACCACGCTCGATGGCCTGCGTCGCAAAGTCGGACGCGACCAGCGCATCCTGGCCATCTTCGAGCCGCGCAGCAACACCATGAAGCTGGGCACCATGAAAGCCCAACTGCCCTGGAGCCTGGAGCAAGCCGATCTGGCCTTTTGCCACACCGGCGGCCTGGACTGGGATGCCCGCGACGCGCTGGCCCCCATGGGAGCGCGCGCGCAAGTGGCGGCCAGCATTGACGAACTGGTCACCCAGGTGGTCAGCCAAGTCAAGCCTGGTGACCACCTGGTGTGCATGAGCAACGGCGGCTTCGGCGGCGTTCACCTCAAGCTATTGCAAGCCCTGACCACGTCTCACGCGCTTAGCGCGCCCGGCGCGTCTTGACGGCATCCGACAGGTTGTCCAGCACGTCCAGGGAAACGTCCCAACCCAAACAGCCATCGGTGATGCTTTTGCCGTAGGTGAGCTGTGTAGGGTCGTCTTTGCCGGGTGTGAACTTCTGGGTGCCGCTCTGCAAATGACTCTCCACCATCACGCCAAACACGCTGCGTGAGCCGCCCGCGATCTGCGTCGCGATGTCACGCGCCACTTCTTGCTGCTTCTCAAACTGTTTGCTGCTGTTGGCATGGCTGCAATCCACCATCAGGCTGGCGGGCAGTTTGGCCGCTGTCAAATCTTTGCAGGCATCGGCCACACTGACCGCATCGAAGTTGGGCGCCTTGCCACCGCGCAGGATGACGTGGCAATCCTTATTGCCTGTGGTCTGCACAATCGCCACCTGGCCGTTTTTGTGCACCGACAAGAAGTGATGGCCACCGGCTGCGGCCTGGATCGCGTCGGTCGCAATTTTGATGTTGCCGTCCGTCCCGTTCTTGAAGCCAATAGGGGCCGAAATGCCCGAGGCCAGCTCGCGGTGCACCTGGCTCTCTGTCGTGCGCGCGCCAATCGCGCCCCATGAAATCAAATCGCCGATGTACTGCGGCGAGATCACGTCCAGAAACTCGCTGCCTGCGGGCAAGCCCAGGCGGTTGATCTCGATCAGCAACTGGCGTGCGATGCGCAGGCCTTCGTCGATGCGGCAGGTTTCGTCCAAGTAGGGGTCGTTGATCAGCCCCTTCCAGCCCACCGTGGTGCGTGGCTTTTCAAAGTACACGCGCATCACGATCTCCAGCGTGTCGGCGTACTTCAGGCGCTGCTCTTTCAAGCGACGGGCGTAGTCCAGAGCGGCCGCCGGGTCGTGGATCGAGCAGGGACCAATGATGACCAGCAAGCGGTCGTCCCGACCCGCCATGATGTCCTGAATGGTGTGGCGGGTGCGAGAGATCAAGCCCTCCACCGGCGTGCCCCGGATGGGGAAAAAGCGAATCAAATGCTCAGGGGGTGGCAACACGGTGATGTCCTTGATGCGTTCGTCGTCGGTTTGGCTGGTGCGGTCGGTGGGCTGCGTACCCGGTGGGTACCAGGCTTCGTTGGTCGGGCTGGTTTGGGCGTTCATCGTGGGGCTCCTTTGAAGTAAAGCTAAAAAAGTCGGGCTATAAAAAAACCGCCGGGCTTGTGGCGCCGGCGGTTTCGAGTGGGGTGTTGGTTGATCTACACGCTGCCCTCTCGTCCGCCGGGGACAGAGAAGCTAAAGTAAAAATAAAAAGCGTTGCGGACTTGCATAGGGCTCGAATGTAGCACGGCTGGCCAACGCGGGATTACAGCCTCAAGGAAAGGGCTTGAGACGCGCCCATCAAGGCGGGCGAGACTGGGCTGTGAATGACCCATACGGGTATCGCTTTCAAATAACTTTTGAAGCGCCCTTTGTCCTCAAAGCGATTACGAAACGGCGAAGCTTCAAAACGCGTCCCCATGCGCGGCACGATGCCCCCGCCAATGTAGAGGCCCCCGCGTGCACCCAGAGTGAGTGCCAAGTCACCGGCCACACTGCCCAAGAAACCACAAAACAAGTCCAGCGCTTCTTGCGCGGTGGACAGAGGTGCGTTTTGGGCGCGCGCCAGCACGTCAGCGGGCGCGGTAATGCCATGAACAGATTCGCCTTTGAGTTCACTTAAAGCGTGGTACAGATCGACCAGACCCGAACCCGACAAGACGCGTTCGGCCGACACATGCCCATAGCGTTTTTGCAATTGCTGAATAAGGGCAAACTCATGCGCGTTGGTTGCACTCAAACTCACGTGACCACCCTCTCCAGCAATGGGCAGCCATTGACCAGAATGCCCCACCGGAAGCAGGCCAGAAACACCCAATCCTGTGCCAGGGCCAATCAAACCAATGGCGGTGTGGGGTACAACTTGCCCGCCGCCGATTTGCTGCTTGTTTGCTTCGGGCAATTGAGTGAGCGACAAGGCCAGTGCCGTGAAATCGTTCAGCAACAGCAAGCGCGCCAAACCCAAGCGTTCACGCAAGACCTTCACCGAAAACGACCAGTGATGATTGGTCATTGACACCTGGTCGTCTGTCACCGGATTGGCGATGCCAAGTGCCGCACAGGGCGGCGCGGAGAAGCCCTGCTGCTGCAAGTAGAGTTGAACTGCGTCTAGCAACGATGCCTGTTCGGCACAAGGCAGCACTTGAACGTGACTGATTTCTGCACCCTCATGCGTTTGCCAGCCAAAACGCGCATGGGTGCCGCCAATGTCGCCCAACAAACGCGGGTAGGGTGCAGCTTGGGTGATGGTCGGGTCGCGTGAGTCGAACATAGTTCAAACTTTATGACGCGCCGCCTCTGCGGCTTCAATGTCTTTGGCCATTTTCTTGCCCAACTCTACGCCCCATTGGTCGTAGGCATGAATGCCCCAAATGGCGGCTTGACAGAACACCTTGTGCTCATACAAGGCCATCAAGGCCCCCATGCTGCGCGGCGTCAAGGCGTCCACCCAAATCGTGCTGCTGGGCACGTTGCCGGGATAGCTGCGGTGCGGGGCCAGGCGCTTTACCTCGGCTTCATCCAGACCACTGTCGCGCAAAGCCTGCACGGTTTCCTCCGGACTTCGTCCCATAGCCAGGGCTTGCGCTTGGGCCTGCATATTGAGCAAGACCACGCGGTGGTGCTCGGCGGCAAAGGGCAAGGGACTGCGCTCGGTACGCAGGCCAATGAAGTCCATGGGCACCAGGTGCTGACCCTGGTGAATCAGTTGAAAGTAAGCATGCTGACCGTCAATGCCCAAGCCGCCCCACAGCACGGGGGCGGTGGCCACCTCCACCGGGCTGCCGTCGATGTGCGTGCGTTTGCCGTTGGACTCCATGTCCATCTGCTGCAAGAACGAAGCGAACTTGCCCAGAGGCGAAGCGTAGGGCGCAATGTTGTGCGTGGTCGCGCCCAAAAAATTGCGGTTCCACACGCCAAACAAGGCCATCAACAGCGGCAGGTTTTGGTCTTTGGGAGCGGACATGAAATGCTCGTCCATGGCTCGTGCGCCCAACAGCATGTCCTGAAACGCAAAAGCCCCAATCGAGATGGCCAGGGGCAAACCAATGGCCGACCACACCGAGTAACGCCCGCCCACCCAGTCCCAAAACCCAAAAGTGTGCTCAGGCGTGAAGCCTTGCGCCTCGGAAATTTCAGGGTTGGCCGTGACCGCAATCAAGTGTTGATGCAGTTGACCCTCGGGGCAACCCGCGTCCAGCAGCCAGCGTTTGGCCGAGGTGGCCAAGGTCATGGTTTCTTGCGTGGTGAAAGTCTTGCTTTGCACCACAAACGCCGTGCGTGCGGGGTTGAGCGTGGCCAAGGTGGTGTACAGGCTCCAGGCATCCACGTTGGACACGTAGTGCACCCGCACCTTGTTTTTATAGCTCTCCCTCGTCAAGTGGCTCAAGGCTTCGGTCGTCATGCGCGGACCCAGATCAGAGCCGCCAATGCCCAGGTTCACCACGTCGGTGATGGATTCATTCGCGTGTCCTTTGAGCTGACCTTCACGCACTTTCTCGGCAAACATGCAAACACGCAAGAGCTCATGACCCACTTGTTTGGAGATGTTCGCACCCCAAGGTGGATTGGGCACATGGCTACCGCGCAAGGCCACGTGCAAGACAGCGCGCTGCTCGGTGGTGTTGATGGCGTCACCGCGAAACATGGCCTGTGCTTGCGCCATGACTTGGGACTCATCGGCCAGCGTCAAGAGTTGTTGCAACACCTCGGCCGTCACGCGCTGTCGCGAGTAGTCGATGCTGATGCCCGCACCGCTGACTTGCCATTGTTCAATGCGCCGGGGGTCTTTGAGCAACTCCCGCAAATGCGGCTGTGTGCTGTGCGACAAGGCCTGGAGCGCTTTCCAGGCCTGGCGATCTTGGGGTTTGATGAAGGGTTTCATAGCTCAGTTCTTGTTGGCAATGGCACAGGCCTCGCGCGCCAGCCGCGTGATCTCCGACCAGTTCCCCTTCTCCACAACCTCCACCGGGGTCAGCCAGGAGCCGCCCACCATGGCCACATTGGCTTGCTTTAAAAATTCACCCATATTGGCCAGCGATACACCCCCTGTGGGACAAAACTGCATATCCCCCAAAGGCCCACCCAACGCCTTGAGCATCGCCAGGCCACCCGCTTGCGCGGCGGGGAAGAGCTTGACCAAGGAGAAACCGTAGTCGCGCGCGGCCATCACCTCACCCGGCGTCATCACCCCCGGCATAAAGGGCATGCGGCAGTCCATGGCGGCCTGCACCAATGCAGCACTCATGCCGGGTGAGAGCGCAAAGCGTGCGCCTGCTGCCTGCACTTGCGCCATCTCCTGCGCTCGCGTCACCGTGCCTGCGCCCACCTGCATCTGGGGCACGTGTTTGGCTACGCGCTCAATGGCGGGCAAACCGGCCGCGTGGCGCAGGGTGATTTCCATCACGTCGATGCCACCCTCCAGCAGAGCATGCGCCATGGGAACGGCCTGGTCAACGTGCGTGATGACGATCACGGGCACCACACGCGACGTGAATGCGGGACGTGTGAAGGTGGGGTGACTGGCAGAGTTCATGACGTTAAAAGTGTGAAGGTATGAAGTTTCAAAGGTGTGACAGCAGCGGCGATGCGCCTTCTTCGGCGTGCGCCGCATGGGCACGAAACAGCGCAAACAGATCGCGCCCGGTGCCACGCTGGTTGGCGCTGAGATCAGCCGCTGGCGCGACGCGCGCGGCCAGTTCGGCCTCACTCACCTCCAGCGTGAGTTGGTGCTGATCGCAGTCCAGCGTGATCATGTCGCCGTTTTGCACCTTGGCAATCAGGCCGCCGTTGACCGCCTCCGGGCTCACATGGATAGCCGCAGGCACTTTGCCGGATGCACCCGACATGCGCCCATCGGTCACCAGCGCCACCTTGAAACCTTTATCTTGCAACACCCCCAGCAGCGGCGTGAGCTTGTGCAACTCCGGCATGCCGTTGGCTTGCGGGCCCTGGTTGCGCACGACGGCCACAAAGTCGCGCTCCAGCTGACCGTCTTTGAACAGTTGGGCCAGCTCTTTTTGATCGGTCACCACCACCGCAGCGGCACGCACGAGGCGGTGTTCCGGCTTGACGGCTGACACCTTGACCACGGCGCGGCCCAAATTACCCTGTAGCAACCGCAGTCCCCCATCCGCACTGAAAGGCTGGCTCACAGGGCGCAGCACGGCTTCATCGGCCGAGTGCGTAGGTACGGGCCGCCAAGCGAGCTGATCGTGCTTGAGCCAGGGCTCAACGGTGTAACGGTGCAGGCCGAGGCCCATGACGGTGTGCACGTCCTCGTGCAACAAGCCTGCGCCCAACAGTTGTTGAATCAAATACCCCATGCCGCCTGCGGCCTGGAAATGATTCACATCGGCGCTGCCATTGGGGTAAATGCGGGCCAGCAAGGGCACACAGCCCGACAGCTCAGAGAAATCATCCCAGTTGACCATCAGCCCGGCGGCGCGCGCCATGGCGATCAAGTGCATGGTGTGGTTGGTCGATCCCCCGGTGGCCAGTAGGCCAATGATGCCGTTGACGATGACTTTGGCGTCGATTTGATGGCCCATGCCCACAACACCCTGACCATCGTTCTGGCCTTTTGACAACGCAACGACCCGCTGTACCGCCGCAAGGGTAAGCGCCTCACGCAAAGGCGTGCCGGGGTTCACGAAGGACGAGCCCGGCAAATGCAGCCCCATGATCTCCATCAACATCTGATTCGAGTTGGCCGTGCCGTAGAAGGTGCAAGTTCCGGCACCGTGGTAAGCCGCTTGCTCCGCCGCCAGCAGGGTCTCTCGGCTGACCTGGCCTTGCGCGTACTGCTGGCGCACCAAAGATTTTTCGTCATTCGACAACCCCGAAGTCATGGGGCCGGCCGGCACAAACACCGCAGGCAAATGGCCAAACTGCAAAGCCCCGATAAACAAGCCGGGCACGATCTTGTCGCACACGCCCAGAAACAGCGCCGCGTCAAACACGTTGTGCGACAGGCCCACCGCCGTGGCCAGGGCAATGACATCGCGCGAGAACAGCGACAACTCCATGCCGTCCTCGCCCTGCGTCACGCCATCGCACATGGCGGGCACGCCACCCGCCACCTGCGCGGTGGCCCCGGCCGCTCG
>CANCDA010000014.1 GCA_947374705.1 Comamonadaceae bacterium
GGTAGTTGTTGAAGTTTGCTTAGACCGCTAAGAAAGTTTGAACTCACAAATTGAGGAGAAATGCCAATGATTCAAAACCAAAATGTAAGTAAATGGCTATATTGCACCCTGTTAACTGCAAGCCTTGGCGTGGGAAATGTGAGTGCTCAGGAGACCGAAGGTATCATTGGAAAGAACGAGTGGCTTTTCAATAAATATGAACAGTTGAAATCAACCGATGCAGCGCAGACGGCAGCGTCAATAGATCTAATCGGACGGTTGAATAAAGTTCTTAAGGCCAATGGCGTCAGCTTGGCATTGACGATGGTGCCCTTGAAGATGCGCATTTATTCGGAATATCTTCCCGATAGCATCAAGCTCACAGACTATATGGCGGGCAATTACGATCAGATAGGCAAAGCGTTGCAAGCTGCAGGTGTGACGTTGATTGATCTCAACACACCCTTCATGAACAGCCCTAAGCGCAACTCGGACACTCCCCTGTTTTTTCGGCTTGACTCGCACTGGAATCTGACAGGCTCCATGCTTGCGGCAGAAACCATCAAGGCTGGTATCGATGCCAACAAGGTACTCAAAGGGGCACTCGATGCAACACCTGAAGTGGCGTACAAAATAAGCTTTGGCAAACGTAAACTTCCGTCCAAAGGCCGGAATTTGTTGACTGTATTGCCGCGCAATTCTGGCCCATTTGCACCAGAGCAATTCACGCCAGTCAGTGTGACTAGATCGCAGCCATTGAGCGAGGATGGTCGTACTCCGATTGGAGTCACAGTTTCAGGTAGCAGCTCCTCGAAAGACTGGACCGGCTTTGTGGATGCGTTGCGCTATGTCTTGCAGCGTGATATTTCCAATGTTTCAGTGACGGGTGATATTGGGCCCTGGGTTGGCATGGAAACCTATTTGCAAAGCCCTGTATTCCAAGCCAACGGAACCAAGTTGTTGATCTGGGAGTGGGCTGAGCAAACCATGCATGCACCACCAGATACGAAGTTCCAAGACGCACGTTATGTGAGCAACAATACCGAGTGGCTATTGCGCGCCTCAGCCTGGGTGCAGACCGCTTGTAAAGCGTCCGCGGTGACCGCGAATGTGGCGCGGGTCGGCCTGGCTGCAAATGCCGCTAACATAAAGGGTAAAGACTTGGTCACTGGCCCAACCAGTGAAAATGAGTTCGTAGAAATTACGTTTGATAAGCCGATTGAGCAACTGGATTACTTGGTGGCGCGCGCGGTCACAACGGGATCAAAAACCTTGATTTTGGAAGGTGCGGGTCAAGGTGTTGCTACACGCCGCTTCACAATGAATGTGCCGGGTGACGATGCTGCTCATAACGTCAAGTCACCACTCCCGTCGAATGGTCGTGGTTTTACCAAGGTGCGTATCTACCCCGGAAAGAGTGATGGTTTCTCTCTAAAGGATTTACAAGTCTGTCGTCAACCAGAAGACATTCTTAAATAAACTAATAACAATTAGTATTTGATTATTTGTTGAATTGGTTAAAGATGTAATATCTAATGCCAGTTAATTTATAAAATAATGACTCACTCACTTTTCGCATCAAGCAAGCGTTAAAGTCAATTTATTTGAACGGAATGCGAAAGAAGCTTTCGCGCAATGACTTATGTTATTTAATTCTACAGCATTCGTATTCATTTTCATGCCGGTAGTATTTGCTGGCTTTTTTTTGTTGGCGAAATTTAGCCAGCGAGTAGCTATAAGTTGGTTGGCAATTGCTTCAATCTTCTTTTATGCATACTGGAGTATCCTTGCATTACCGATATTGGTGATTTCTATCCTGATCAATTACGGATTCGGCATACTGATATCAAAGGAAAACCTAAAACATCGACAAATGGTGTTGATTTTGGCTATCGTCGCCAATTTAGCGGCCTTAGGTTATTGTAAATATGTCAATTTCTTTATTGACAATATAAATGAAGTACGGATTCTGCTGGATTTCGATCCCTTGGACTCAGTGAGTATCATTCTTCCTATAGGAATCTCTTTTTTCACTTTTACCCAAATAGCATTTTTAATCGACAGTTATCAGGGCAAAGTAAAGGAATCGGATTTCGTTCACTATACTCTTTTCGTTTCATTTTTTCCGCATCTGCTGGCTGGCCCGCTATTGCATCATAAGCAAATGATGCCTCAGTTTTCGATGGCAAAAAACTTTGTAATACAGCATGAAAAGGTGGTCATTGGCTTGTCAATATTTGCCATTGGGCTGGCCAAAAAAGTATTGATTGCGGATACGCTAAATAGCTACGTGGCCAGCTTTCACGACAATTTGCTACAAGAGACGAATCCAAATTTTTTGGCTTCCTGGACTGCTTCAATTGGTTATACTTTTCAACTCTACTTTGACTTTTCAGGGTACTCAGACATGGCTGTCGGTGCAGCTTTGCTGCTGGGTATTTGGATGCCATTTAACTTCAACTCGCCTTTCAAGGCCACAAGTATTATTGATTTTTGGCAGCGATGGCATATCACCCTTACAAAATATGTTGGAGATTATCTTTACACGCCAATCACATTGAAGTTCATGCGATTGAGCCAAGGGTTTCCATCGGTTTTTGAAACATTTTTCTCGATGGCACTCCCAACTGTTATTATTTTTCTAATATTGGGGTTTTGGCATGGAGCGAATTGGACGTATGTGGTTTTTGGGGGCATGCATGGTTTTTATATAGTGATCAACCACCTTTGGAGAAAATTTTTTCCTCTTCCACGCAAAGGAAGCAAAAAAGATCAACGCTATAAGACCATAAAAATGGTGGCGGCTTGGACCTTAACTTTTCTCGCTGTTAATGCTGCATTCGTCATGTTCCGTGCTGATGGTGTCGCCAGTGCAGTCGCTATCTACAAAGGAATGCTTGGTCTCAATGGATACACCTTGGGGCATATGCCCAATATATATGCCTGGATAGACGGTTTGAAATATACACTTTTGGCAATTGGTTCGGCTTTTCTGATCATTTTCTTTATGCCGAACACTATCGCCGTCGATTCATTCTTGACGGAAAAGTTCCCTCGAAAAACCATAGCAGCTTATGCATCAACTCTCATTTTGATTGCCTTGATTTACGCCTTGCTACAAGTTAATTTTTATGAAAGTCCGTTCCTGTATTTCCAATTTTAAATGAACTGACCATAAAACAATTGATATAAATTTTTTTCAACTGTTCACATCAAGTCAAGAAGATTTTTATGAGAAGATGCGCAATCATTTACTACGTAAAGAATGCGTGGGTGGCTTTAAGTTTTTTCATTTTTTCGATTGCTCACGCCGTCGAATTGCCATCGGTTATTACGGGAAAAAATGAATGGCTTTTTACGCCTCTTGAGTTTGGAAAAAAATCAGATAGTCAAGATACACTAACTTCAATTCAACTATTCCAAAAAGTAAATAAATTATTTGAACGAAAAGGCATTGCGCTAGTTTTAGTTATTGTTCCTTCAAAAATCAGAATTCACGCAGATCAGTTGCCAGACAATAATCTATTGGATAATTACACCGCGGATAGATATGGAAATGCTTTTAAATTATTGCAATCCGATGGTTTGAATGTTGTTAACTTAAATGATATTTTCCTGAATAGCCCCCATAGAACTAGCGATACGCCGTTATTCTTTCGCCTTGATACGCACTGGTCCCCGGCTGGTGCAATGCTTGCTGCAGAAGCAGTCAAAGCCGCTATTGTCCGTAGTCCAGTATTGAATTCTGCATATGCTGCAACAAACGTTGAAAAATATGGCGTGTCTTGGTCAACGCGGAAAGTAAACACATCGGCGAGAGATCTCGTTGCTTTATTGCCTCCCGATGGGAAACAAATTTCCCCGGAGCAAAGCTTGCCGTTTAAAGTTACTCGCATTAAAGCTTCGCAAGTGGGGCTTTTCCGTGTCAAGCCTATCCAGTCGGGCCTTTTAAATGCGGGTGACAACATTGGTATCACCGTAATTGGCAGTAGCTATTCGAATAAAAATACAGGTTATCCAGATGCGCTGCGGTTTACGTTGCAGCGTGATCTTCTTGATATTTCAATATCGGTTGATCAAGGTGCATGGGTGGGGATGGAAGGTTATTTGCGAAATGATGCATTTAAAACAAATAAGCCAAAATTAATTATTTGGGAAATCCCTGAGCGCGAGTTGCGCTCACCACCAAACAGCAAATCTCGCGATGCACGATATTATTCAGATAATACCGAGTGGTATTCAAGAATTGTGGAGCTGTTGAAGTAGCATCAGAATTCTTTGTATGAGATGTACGAGAAGAAAACTCAGGATTTGTTAAGCTATAGTAGGGTAGCGTACGGTAGTCGGTTGCATTTTTGCTGTTGTATGCGCGCTTGCAAGCTGTGAAAGCGCAAAGTAACTCAATTCATTTCATTCCATTCCTAAAGGTTAAAAATCCTATGCCAACCGATCAAATCAATGCAGTCATTCAGACTCTGCAGCCCATTTTCTGTGACGTTTTCGATGACGATGACCTGGTTCTCGAAGCGGCCACCATGGCACAGGATGTGGATGGTTGGGATAGCCTAGCGCATATCCGACTTGTTGTTTCGATTGAAAAGGCATTCGGACTGCGTTTTTCTGCCTCAGAAATTTCGGACTTGGAAAACGTCGGCGAAATGGCTGCGCTAGTTTTGCGGAAACAGACGAGTGTCTGATCATATCCAGGCCTGGGACCAGTACGTCGAAGGTCTTCAATTAGGCTGGTCTTTTTCGGTTTCCGAAGAAGATATGCGCACCTATGGAAAGCTCATAGGCGACTTTAACCCTGTGCATACTGACGTCGCATTTGCCAAAATCAAGGGATTCGATGCGCCACTTATTTATGGAATGCTCCTGTCAGGCCAAATGTCGCGCCTTATTGGTCAGGAACTACCCGATAAGCATGCCATTTTGACTGGGGTGCGTATCGATTTCATTCAGCCCGGCTACGCCGGTGATGCGCTGCGCTTCGATGCCGAACTGACGACGAAATCGGATTCCTCGGGCGGCCTGGAATTCAAATGTCGTATTACCCGTGCCGATCAACTGCTTTGCCGTGGCAAGGTCATGGCGGTATGGAAGAAATAAAAGAACATTCCTATCTCCTTGTCACAGGCGGTGCAGGCGGGATTGGCGCAGCACTGTGCCGCAGACTGCCAGCGCTAGGATTTATCCCGATTGTTTGTTATTACAGAAGCGTTGATGACGCAATCAGACTGGCCACCGAGTGCGGCGGTCACGCGATCTTTATAGACATGTGTGACGCTGAGTCAATTGAAACTGCTATCGAAGAAATCGGAACAACTATTTCCATTGGCACACTCGCAGGCGTAGTGATCGGCGCATCGCCACCACCTGAACTGCTACCTTTTGGCAGCCTGGACAGTGAGCACATGCTCAACCAGTTCATTGTGAATGTCATTGGTCCGCAAATTTTGTTGGCGGGACTGATCAAGAAACACTTTCGTAAGGTGAGGTCGGGGATTGTGCTGGGAATTTTGACCCAGGCTATCGGCGATGATGCGACGCCTCCGGCCACGGGTATGGGGGCTTACGTGGTTGCCAAGACTGCGCTCAAGAGTCTGCTCTCGGTCTGTGCGGTCGAGTATCCATGGCTGAAAGTGAGGACGGTCAGCCCGGGTTTCACCAGGACCAAAATGCTTGATACTTTCGACCCTCGCTACGTCGAAATGATCGAGAAGCGCAGCACAATTTCCAGTCCGGACGATGTAGCAAAGATGATTATTGAGCAGATATTGACATGACAAACTTGTACGAAGAGTTAGCTTGGTTGTTGCCTGCACCTCTAGACTTTCCGAGGAAAGTGGCGGATGCAGTGACTGGACGCGGGCTACAGGAATTGGCAACTTTTGCCCTCGATGACAACAACCTTAGACGACTGACCAAGCGCCTACGTCAACTACAGGGCAAGCAGATCAACTTGTCACCTCTTGTTAATGTAAAAATCGGCATCCTCAGCAATTCGACAACCAAGCTGGTGACTACGCCGCTGGTTGGCACGGCATTGCGCTTCGGTTTGGCGCTCGAGGTGGTCGAAGCCGAATTCGACCAAATTGCTCAAGAGGCCTTTTCCGAAGCATCTTCATTCACGGGTCAGGACCTTAGTGCCGTACTGATCAGTATCGATTATCGTGGCCTTCCGTTTGTTGCGAGCCCAGGTGACGCCTCGGCTGGACTTCAGAATGTTCAGGACTGTCTTGCCTACATTCGCTCCGTTATCGAGTCGGTGCGCACCAAGAGCGGTGCTCAGATACTTGTCCAAAATTTTGCGTTGCCCGCCGAGAGCCTTTCTGGAAGCTATGAAGGACGTTTGCCGGGTACGCTCATGTGGCTGTTGAATCGTCTCAATAGCGAGCTCGATACACTGGCCTCAGATAACACCTTTATCGTAGATATTGCTGGCTTGGCCGCCAATGTCGGTCTGGCCAACTGGCACGATCCGACGCTGTGGAACATTGCAAAACTCCCATTCGCCCAGAAGTACCTGCCGATTTATGCGGATTACATAGGTCGCATCCTAGCCGCTCGGCTCGGCAAAAGCCGCCGCTGCCTGATTCTCGATCTTGACAATACCCTATGGGGCGGTGTGATCGGTGATGATGGTATGGATGGCATCCTGATCGGCAATGGCGATGCCACAGGAGAAGCGCACCTGCACGTGCAAAAGATTGCACTTGAATTGCGCGGGCGAGGTGTCGTGCTCGCTGTATCGTCCAAGAACGAAGACGCGACTGCACGTCAGCCGTTTCTGGAGCATCCCGACATGCTTCTCAAGGAAAACCATATTGCCGCGTTCCTGGCCAACTGGTCAGATAAAGCGTCGAACATCAGGGCCATCGCCGCAACGCTTTCGCTCGGGCTCGATAGCATGGTGTTTCTCGATGACAATCCGGCCGAACGATTGCAGGTCAGAAGGGAATTGCCTGAAGTTGCTGTACCGGAGCTACCTACGGATCCGGCTTTATATGCGCGCACGCTGATTGCTGCCGGCTATTTTGAAGCCATTACTTTTTCAGATGAAGATCGTCAACGCGCGACGTTTTATCAGGATAATGCGCGCCGCACTCAGATACTCAACGGCGCATCCGATATGAACGCCTATCTCAATTCGCTGGACATGGAAATGACGCTGGCGCCATTCAATTCAACGGGCCGCGCGCGTATTACACAGTTGATTAGTAAATCCAATCAGTTCAATCTGACTACGAAACGCTACGACGAAATCGAAGTCGAGCAATTGGAGAAGGATCCTTCTGTTTTCACCCGCCAGATTCGGTTAAAAGATACGTTGGGCGACAACGGGATGATCAGTGTGGTCGTCTGTAGGAAGGCTGCTGATGTCTGGGAAATCGACACCTGGCTTATGAGTTGTCGCGTACTCGGCCGCCGTGTCGAGGAAGCCGTCTTACACGATCTTGTCACCCATGCTGTGCAGGCTGGCGCAACCCGATTGGTGGGGCGCTACATTCCGAGTGCGCGCAACGTTATCGTCAAAGACCACTACAAGAAGCTCGGATTCCAGCAGGCCTCGGAAATTGATAATATTGAGACTTGGGAATTAGACATCCACAATTATGAATTCTCTTCAGTGCCGATCAAGAGAACGCTTGCCATTTAGTCTGTCCTGCAATATTCATCCCGACACAAAGCCTGCGGCCAAGGGCAGAGTCGTTCACGCCGTCAGCCTTGGGGCGTGAACATCTTCGCTGGAACTGTTTTCGTGTGGTTTTGCCTTGACAGCGAAGCCCGAAACCAGCTTACTTGAGTAAGCCTGTTATCCGAGATAGCCATTCGTTGTTATCAATCACATAACGTGCATCGCGGTATTTATTGTTGGGCGGCGAACGAAACTCGCGCTCAGGAATTTCCCAAATAATGAGTTTGGGTTTTTTGGTTTTGAAGGCTTCATCACGCAGGTAGGAGTCCATGCCATACCACGGACCTTGATCTACGGGAAGCGATATGTCCAAGAGCTCTCGCTGTAGGGTGTAGCGAATGGCATCTGGAAAGCCCGAATTTTTGTTGGTGTAGCTGCTGCCAATCACGGTGATACCCACATTGTCGCCACCGCCTAGCAAGCCCGCTTGGCTTGCCGATGCTTTGCTAACTTTGAAGTTTAATATTTGCTCTGGGGGAAAAGCAGGAGAGCCAGCAGGCATCAGACGAACCATATCTCTGGCGCGGGTATTCGATTTGCCTTTAGCCCAGGCCAAGTCAAATTTTTCGGCCGGGGTGGCATCCAGAGCAGCTTTTAATGCGGGCGATGCATCAATGCCTGCTTTGATGGTTTCAGCAGCCAGCATGGCCCCAGAAGGTGACCAATGGGTGTCTAGGCGGAGAAACAGCGGTGTATCGCTTTGCCGGTGAGGGCTAGACAGGAAGGCCTGGTTCAGATTGATAACCGTCACACCGCCAGCCGTTAACGCTTTGACAATGTTGTCATATTTGCCAGCGGTATACGCGTCCAGGGGGTTACTGGCGGGCAACTGGTCTGCATGAATGCGAATTTTGGAGGGAACAATCACTACAGCCAAAGCTATGCCGCTGCGGGCAAACAAGGCATTGGATTTTTCAAGCATTTGAATGGTGGCCTGGGTGTCTCCCGCATCCGTTTGCAAAGCAAACTCATAGGGGGTAAAGAGCCAATCA
The DNA here is from genome assembly GCA_947374705.1 of Comamonadaceae bacterium. Classification (GTDB taxonomy): domain Bacteria; phylum Pseudomonadota; class Gammaproteobacteria; order Burkholderiales; family Burkholderiaceae_C; genus CANCDA01. The sequence continues at coordinate 8,671 of CANCDA010000014.1, forward strand.
CCTCCCTTACCAACAACAGGTTGATAACCTTGCGCATGGGTTAAGGACATGCCCAAGCCAGTGGTTAATGCTGTTGCAAGGATGAGTTTGTTAAAAATACGTTTGTTCATGGTCGACCTTATTTGAATTTAATTACTTCCCGGTGTAGCGTTCAATTTTATTGAGACCTACTTTTGCCGTCATCTTCCCGTTTTCACCTGCCATTAAAAAAACGCTGTAAGTGCCGCCTTGCGTCATCTTTAGCGATGTTTTGACCAGTGGTGATTTTTCGCCTGTTTTCGCGGCCATCAGTTCAACATCGATTGGGTTGACCTGAATTGACGCCGAGGTGCCATGCGTGATGCCTGTTAAAACCTTGGTGTTACCGTCCGCGGTCAGTATATCGACAGGGCCGATTTTAGTGTCAAGATGGTAGACTGCCAGCAAGGCTTTGAGCTTGTTGGAGTTGGTTTTATCTTCAATGACGATGGGGGTCGTGTTGGCCTTCAAGCTTGTAAAGGCCACAGTTAAGGCGCGACCTTTGGTGACATTGAGTTGGGTCGAGAGTTGTGCTGTGGGTTTGCCTGCGGGGTGTAGGGCAATGGTATGCGGACCAGCACTGAGCACCATGAATTCGCTGGCCTCAGTGACCCCTAATTTTTGGATACGCGGTCGTCCATCGACGAGGACATCCACCGGCCCCTCGCGACTGGCCACGATGATGCGTACGTAAGCGGAATCTAGCGGGGGTTCGGGATCGTAAAGCAGGCCGGCTTGTTGGGCTTGGGCTAGGCTGCACAGCCCGGTGAGTAGAAGTGCACAAGATGATTGGAAAAATCTCCGAAAGCCTTGAATCTGCATTCCAACTCCTTGAGGAAAATAGCGGCCAAAAATTGTAATTATGGCCGATCAAAATAAAGATGCCAGCGGTAGGTTCCAGGTGCCAAGTCATTCAAAATAAGGGCCGAGCGCCATGCATCTACAGGCGCTATTTTGACCGATTTTTCAGCACCGGCCTGGGACACCAAGCGCATGACTGACTTGGACTCTGGCAGATTGACATACAGAGCCACAGCCTGTTTAAGCGGTGCGCTGCCTTTGACCGTAATGATCAGCAGAGGGGCGTTTGAATCGGTTTCAAGCCGGAAGCTGACACGCTCTCTCTCTCTCCACCAATCGGCCACCTGAGCGGCTGTGGCCACCCAGATTTGGTTGTTCGGGGATTTGATGTAGCCAAAAATGGCATCCCATTGCTCTTTGGTGATGAAGCTTTGCTGCGCCAGTCTGAGAACCGACAAAGAGGCCATTTTTCGGGCTAACTCCAGTTCGTCCAGGAAGGCCTTGAGAGCATCCACAGGATCGCCCGCTTCCATAGCGACTTCAGGATCAGTGATGGTGCGTGGCAGTACCACCGTGGCTGACCCTGAGGAAATATTGGCTCCCTGAGGCGTTGAGATAAAGGGAAGACGCGCATCGGTAATGTCTGTGAAAGACACAAAGTGTCCAAAGCCGTTGTGGCTGATTAGTTGTTCTGTTGTTTTGTCGTACGAATCCATCGGCGGATGAATACCCGCATCGGCAGCAATCACAAGGCCAGAGCTTCTCATTTCTTGACGCATGCTTTCTAGCCGTTTGGCCTGAGCGCTGGGCGACTGATCTCTGAAGCCTGCAAATCGATCGGCCAGGTAAGCAATTTCATGCCCTTGGGCTTGAATTTGTTTAAGAACGGGTACAGATTTCAGAACAATTTCGGTCAGCGTGTAGTAGGTGGCGAGCATGCCGTTGCTCTTAAGCAAATTGGCAAGTTCCAAGTCGGCGGGGGCGAATTGATCAGATGAGTCAACGGCAAATACGACAGCACTTCGATAGGTTTGTGGCCAGGCTGAGGTGTAGACATCGGGTTGACGTAGCAGCCAGGTCAGGGCGTTGTGAGCGATCGCTTCAAGCGACTTAGGGTCACCAGCCATCCACAGCCGCTCGGGATAACCCAGAACGACGGAGCGAGAGGCACGACCAGTGGCTTGGACTTTTTCGTCAAACACGATGACGGTACCGGCTTTATCAGGCACAAATGTGCGTGACCAGTCCATGATTTGTGCGGCGGGATTGCGGCCCACCAGACGCAGCGGGTAGGTTTCTTTGACGACCTCCATCCACACGCGAAGGCCAGACGGCAAGTGGTGGGTGATGGGGTTGTCCCCATAAGGCATCATGAAGTTGTCTAGATCGTCATCTTCTTTTTCGGTTCGGGTGTCACCAACAACTTTCGCGTCCAGCGCACTCTCCATAAAACCAAAGCCCAACCACTCACCGTTGTCGCCTCTGACCCCGGCCAACCAAGAAGTTAGAACACTGCCGCCTTTGGCTCTGAAATTCACGACTGCTTGTTTTTCTCGGACGGATAAAGCCACGGATGTGGGGAGCAATAACACCCCTGAGGACGCAGCCTCTAGTCGATCAACCGTGGTGACCAGTTGAAATGGAATTTTGTATTTTTTTAAAAAGGTTTCCCAAATCCGGAGGTTATTTTTGGCATCCAGTCCGCCGCGTTTGAGGTAGCTCTCGGTGGTGGGTGATGCATAAAGATGGACTGTCGGCACCCAAGCCGAGGTGCCCAAGGACGCTGCTGCGAGCGAGACAGGCAGGGCCGTTGCTAGTGAGTTAGCCCCTGGTGGGTTAGCAATAGATCCGGTAGAACCCGATTTTTTAAACAAGCCTTCAGGTATGAAAAAGCCGACCGGTGGATCAGCCGGCATCCACGATGGACGCCCACCTTCAGTGGGTACTGCGGTCTTGTCAACAACAGGCGCCGCCGGGCTGGCGCATCCCAACAGAAGTGCGAGTGAAAAGCTGGTTACACATCCGGAAAAAACAGTAAGACGACGGATCACACGGTGCAAGTCAAGCATGTCCGATCAACTTGTTTTTGATCCAACGAGCGGTGAGCTGCGCTTTGCCCGGGGTATGACTTTTTTCCCTGAGACTGCGACTTGTGGACTGTCGTTGTAGCTGAAAATCAGCGGCTCTTGCGTATGGACGCCAGAGGTCATGGCGCTCGACGTTGCCTCGGCAGGGGTTGGCTTTGGACTCGGGCTGGCGCTTTTTGATGCGGGTCGAGTAGTTTTCCGCTGCATGAACTTCCCTCGGCCCGCGGTGCTATTGAAGGCAGTGTCGTCGGGCACTGCATCAGAACTTTCGCTACCTTCGGTTTCTGAATTGTCTTGGGCCGAGAGTTGTCCCAGATAGGACGAGTAGTCGGGGAATTCGGCGTGTTCTGTTGTGCCCAACTGGAGGCGAAGTCGGTTGCTGATCTCAGCGCCTTTAACGACGAATTCGATATTCTCAAAAATATCTTCAGAAGCACAGCCCAAAATTTTGTTCAATGTGGCCTGCATGACCGACTCCGGGCACGCGTTGAGAAAGACAAAACAAGAGGCGCCGTCAGAAGAGTTCAAATCCCCAGCCCGTGTCAGGCTGATGTTTTGCAGCACATCTAATGCTGAAATGCCTTGCATAGGTTGAGCGACGATCAGCACGCTGGGGATATTGAGGGTGCCAGCACGGTCCAGGATGAATTGAACCTCACGCCTGAAGCGCAACGCGGGCAAGTAGCCACGCAGACGCGTGGGCAGTACGGAAGCCAGGGCCTGTTCGAAGTTGATGCCCACATCGCGGTTAAAAGATTGACCATTCAACGACTCCAGCAACAGCGGCACGCGGCTGATGGGGACGTCTTTGTGGATCACCAAGTTAATGCCGAGGCGCAGCAACAAGGCTTCGTTTTGATAACGCAAAGAGGCATCTTTTTCATGCACAACGATTCGTGCGCGCCCTCCCAAGTTAAGTCGCATGGTGTGAACCGTCTCTGCCAGTTCCCGCAATGGCGTGTCGCGGGTAAAGCTAAGAATGGACAGGGCTGTGCGGTGGCTGTGAGTCGCACTGTGCATGCCCATCAGGGTTCCTACATGCTTCCAAATACCGGGAATTTGGTTGGACAGGCTGCCCAACTCTGGATCCATATAGAAAAAGTAAGGCTCACCTTGTTCCATTTCTTCTCTGAATTCCGGGGCAGCGCCTCCCATCATGAGTTGAGTTGCAGGCGCGACACGGGTGTAGGCCTCGTACAAACCCGTTTCAAGCGTTTTGAGGTTGTAGTTTTGCGCGGCCAAGGTGCCGTCTGGTGACTGCCAGTATTCGAAAGTGATCTCCAGCCCGTCTTTGCCACCACCGATGCGGGCAATACCCGTCAAGCTGTCCATCAGGGCGTTGATGGTTTCAGAGTGCTCTTCCGTGGTGCGTGAGAACACCAGCAAGCCTGTCAAATTCCACTGACTGAACCATTTGCGAAGCGCCTCAACCTGATCCAGCGCCAAGGTCACGTCATGCAAGCTTAGTAACTCGTCGGCCTGGTCGAAGATCAAGAAGCTGTTTTCTGGAATTTCAAACTGCGCCAACTCTTGAGCAAAACGATCCGCACCAAAACGGAACATTTTTTTTGCAAATTCGTCTTGTGTCACAAAGATGCGCAGTCGGTCTTCACTCATGAGATGGTGGGCGTCCAAGTCACCAAATGACTCAATCCTTTGCACGAAGAGCTCTGGCTTGGAGGGCACGATCACGGTGCAAGTCAACCCTGAGTTGAGCGCGCTTTGCAAGCTGCCCGCCAGCAACGGGTAGCGGGCTGAGGGGGTCTCTGCTTTCAAGGCGTAAAGTCCGCCCGGAATCATGTTGGCTGAAAGCTCTGGCAGACCTTGAATGCCAATTGCGATGACCTGATTTGTGAAGTCTGTGTTAAATGAATCGTTCATGGTCTGTAATAGGCTCAGCCCGTTTAAAAGGGTAGCGTTGGGTGTCGCAGCGCGACCCATTTTAGGTGACGGCGTTCTATTCAATAGAATCTGCGTCAAACTGGCGGACCCCCTTAATGGATGGAGTATCGCTGAGACGACGTATCATGGCGTTAACTGTTTCAATTGTTTCAATTTTTTGAGGAATTTGTCATGAATTTGGGTATTTCCGGTAAGTGGGCTTTGGTGTGTGGTGCCAGCAAAGGGCTGGGTTTTGGCTGTGCGCAGGCGCTGGTGCAAGAAGGCGTCAATGTGCTGATCGTGGCGCGTGGCGCTGAGGTCCTGGCGGCTGCTGTACAGACCTTGAAAGCTGACCCGGCCCGCCCTGCATCGACCGAGGTGCACATGGTGGCCGCTGACATCACCACGGTTGAAGGTCGTGCTGCGGTGTTCGCGTTCAAAAGCGACTTTGACATCGTGGTCACCAATGCCGGTGGCCCCCCCCCCGGTGACTTCCGCGAGTGGGATCGCGATGCCTGGATCAAGGCGGTGGACGCCAATATGCTGACCCCGATCGAGCTCATCAAGGCCACGGTGGATGGCATGGCTGCACGCGGGTTTGGTCGCATTATCAACATCACTTCCAGCGCCGTGAAGGCTCCCATCGACATCCTGGGCCTCTCCAACGGCGCGCGCAGTGGCTTGACGGGTTTTGTGGCGGGCGTGTCGCGCAGCAGCAAACTCGCAGGTCATGGTGTGACGATCAACAACCTGCTGCCCGGCGCGTTTGATACAGATCGACTCAAAGGCACGATGGCAGGCGCGGCCAAAAAGACCGGCCAACCGATCGAGACCATCATGGAAAACCGCAAGAAAACCATACCCGCCCAGCGCTTTGGTACGCCCGATGAGTTTGGCGCGGTCTGCGCTTTCTTGTGCAGCCAGCAGGCCGGCTATATCAACGGCCAGAACGTGCTGACCGATGGTGGCGCTTACCCTGGCAGCTTCTGATCGGGTTGATCAAGGCTTGGCGGTTAGCTCCGCCAGCTGACGGCGCAGATTTTTTTCTTCAGTAAATCGTGTAGTGGCGTCACGCGCCACTGCCAGTGAGCCCAGCAATTGGCCCTGCGCGTCGTGCACCATGGCAAAGCTCATATCCACGTAAATGGGCTCGCCACTTTTATGCAGTGAGCGCGTGATCATGGACGTGCGCCCTGGCAGCGTGCCGCTGCGGGCAATGGCTTTGTTAAAGCCGTCCCAGTGCGCTTTTCGCATGCGCTCGGGAATGATGAGATCCAGACTTTGGCCTATCGCCTCAGCCATGGTGAAGCCGAAAACCGTTTCAGCCCCCGGGTTCCAGTCTTGAATGATGCCGCTCAAGTCGGCAAAAATAACGGCCTCCGGCATGCAGCGCAGGATGTCGGTTGACGGGGTAGATTCGTTGGTTTTTTCAATCGCTGACATCACAAATATCCATTCAGTTGAGAGTTGTCTATAGACACATTAAACGCCTGATTTGCGCCGTGCCGACACCACGATGCCGCCCACAATCAGCGCGAAAGCCACCACATGGTAGGCGTGTGGTGTCTCGCCCAGCAAGGCGCTGGAGAGCAGGGCGGCAAACAGCGGCGTGAGGTTGGCAAAGAAGCTGGCCAGCGTCGGCCCGGCGCGCTGCACACCGGCACCCCAGCAGCGGTAGGCCAGCAGCGCGGGCCCAACGGCGACAAACAGCAGAGCCGCGACCAGCGACCAGCTCCACTCAATGTGCGCATCGGTTAGCGTCCACTCACCCACTGTAAACAGGCTTGACCAGACCAGGCCGAACACAATTTGCCCCATCAAAAAAGCCGCCCAGTCACTGCGAATGGCCGTGGGCTCTTTGCCCGTTTGCGTCAACATCCAGCTGTAAAAAGCCCAGGTGAAGGAAGCAAACAGCACATAGATGTCACCGGGCACCAGCCGCAGTTTGAGCAAGATGTCCAGCTCGCCTCGGCCCAGCACCAGCAGCACGCCCATGATGGACAAAGCCGCGCCCAGCCATTGCCGGGTTGAAATGCCCGCACCAAAAAACCAGCGACCAATCAGCAGCATCCAGACCGGCGTACTGGCGGCCACCAGGGTCACGTTGATGGGGGTGGAGGTGTGCAGCGCCAAGTACTGCAAGGCGTTGTAGCAGCCCACCAAAAGCCCCAGCAAGGCAAAGCGCTTCCAGTGCGGCCACAGGCTGCTACCGGGTCGCAGCACCCACGTGGCCAGTGGCAGCAAGAACAGGCCCGCCAGCGCCCAGCGCAGCAGATTAAGTGTCATGGGCGAGATCACCGGCCCCAGCATGCGCCCCAATACGGCGTTGCAAGCCCACATCAGCGGTGGGACGGTGAGCAACAAAGCGGTGGGTAGGGTGAGGCGCGCGTTCATGCCCTGAACTGTAGCAAGTCAATCCATGGCAATATCGCGGGTGACCGTAAAAATTTGCGATCCGATTCCAAAAACTCAACACTCAAAAAAACCTGGAGACTCTTCATGACCCAAATCACATCCCGCGCCGTGCGCATCGACCAAAACGGCGGCCCCGAGCAGCTCAAGCTCGTCACCGTCATGGTGGGCGAGCCCGGCCCTGGCGAAATCCGCATTCGCCACAAGGCGGTCGGCCTGAACTTCATTGACATGTACCAGCGCGCAGGCGTGTACCCCTTGGCCCTGCCTTTGCAGCTGGGCATGGAAGCCTCCGGCGTGGTGGAAGCCGTGGGCGCGGGCGTGACGCACCTGCAAGTGGGTGACCGTGCGGCCTATGCCAGCCAGCCCCCCGGCAGCTACTGCGAAGTGCGCGTGATGCCCGCCAAGTGCGTGTGCAAGCTGCCTGATGCCATCTCTTTTGAGACCGGCGCGGCCATGATGCTCAAGGGCTTGACGGTTCAATACCTGCTCAGCCGCACCCAGCCCCAAGGCGGGCTCAAAGCCGGTGACTTTGTGCTGTTCCACGCGGCAGCGGGTGGTGTGGGCCTGATTGCCTGCCAATGGGCCAAAGCCATGGGCTTGCAGTTGATCGGCACGGCCGGCTCCGATGAAAAATGCGCCTTGGCCAAAGAGCACGGCGCGGCCTTCGTCATCAATTACGCCAAAGAAGATTTCGTTGCCCGCGTCAAAGAAATCACCGGCGGCAAGGGCGTGAAGGTGGTGTACGACTCGGTCGGTAAAGACACCTTCACCAAGTCGCTGGACTGCGTGAGCCCCTTCGGTCTGGTCGCCAACTTTGGCAACGCCTCAGGCAAGGTCGAGCCGCTGGACATCAACGTGCTGGCGGGCAAGGGCTCGCTCTACGTGTCGCGCCCCACCCTGTTCACCCACATCGCCACGCGTGAGACCACGCAGGCCATGGCGGACGAGCTGTTTGCCATGGTCACCAGCGGCAAGGTCACCATCCGCATTGACCAGCGTTTCCCGCTGGAAGACGTGCAAGAGGCGCACCGCTCGCTGGAGGCGCGCAAGACCACGGGTTGCACCATCCTGACTTTGTAAGCCTGCTCACCGCACGACAAGCCCAACAAGCACCACTCCACAGGAGGCCAGGCCCATGACCAGCAGCGTTATTTCCAACACGGAACAACAAGCCCGCATCGACCTGGCCGCCTGCTACCGCTTGGTGGACTTGTACGGCATGAGCGACATGATCCTCAACCACATCACAGTGCGGGTGCCGGGGGAGGACGAACACTTCCTCATCAACCCCTTCGGTCTGATGTACCACGAGATCACCGCCTCCAGCCTCATCAAAGTGGCGCTGGACGGCACCGTCATCCACAACCCGCACGAGACCTACACCGTCAACCAACCGGGCTACGTGATTCACAGCGCCATCCACGGCGCGCGCCACGACATCACCTGCGTGTTGCACACCCACACGCCCGCTGGCATGGCGGTGTCGGCGTTGGACTGCGGCTTGCTGCCCCTGAACCAAACCGCTATGCGCTTTGCAGGCAGTGTGGCTTACCACGACTTTGAAGGCGTAGCGGTGGACTTGGACGAGCGCCAGCGTCTGGTGGACGATCTGGGCGACAACGATGTGATGATTTTGCGCAACCATGGTCTGCTCACGGTCGGCGTCACGGTGGCCGAGGCCTTTGTCAACATGCTGCGCCTGGAGCGAGCCTGTCAGACTCAGTTGTTGACCATGTCAGCGGGTGCAAGCCTGCGGATGCCGGCACAGTCGATCATTGACAAGACTTTCCAGCAACTGCGTCGTCAACCTTCGCCTGACAAAAATGGACGCTTCCCCCCGCATGGGGAACGCGAATGGCCTGCCTTGCTGCGCATGCTGGATTTGCGCGACCCTTCTTACTGCAATTAAGCCCTGCAGCACAGGGCGCATCTCCTTGACACGACACGTGAAAAACCTGGGAGCCCATGGCCATGATTGACGCCGAAGCGAACGCGAAATTTGAGCGTGATGTGCTGCGTGAGCGCATCAAACTTTTGTTCGATCAGTTGCCCTTTGCTCTGCTGAGTAACTTGGTCATATCCTTGGGGCTGGTGGCTATTCTGTGGAGCAGCGGACAGCACCGCGATTTGATGTTTTGGCTGGTCGCTGTGACTGTGTTGGCCTGGGGGCGTTGGGTCTTGGGTTTGAAATTTCAAACAAACCGTGAGACTGATTTTGACGCCCGGCGCTGGGGTCGTAGGTACATTATTTTTGTTCTTTTGTCGGGCGGTTTGCTGGGCTTTGCGGGCGTCTGGTTTTTTCCTGACAGCTATCTGTCGTTGGGGGAATTGGCTCTGGTGCTGGTCATCATGTCGATTGGCTCCATCATGTTGCATGCTGTGTATCGGCAAGCGCACGTGGGCTATGTGTTGCTGGCGCTTTTCCCCTTTGCGCTGCGTTGCTTTTGGACGCAGACGATGTTCGACATGACCGTAGGCCTGGTTGTCTTGCTGTTCATTCCCATCAATCTGTACTTGGCTAAAAAGATAGGTGTCAGCGTGGTTGAATCTATTCATCTTCGTCTGCGCAATCAAGTGCTGATCGATGCGCTAACGCAACAAAAAGAAATTGCACAACGTGCGCAAAACCAGGCTGAACAAGCCAGCCGCGACAAGACCCGCTTCATGGCCACCGCCAGCCATGACTTGCGCCAGCCCGTGCAAGCCTTGGAGTTCTTTTCAGCGGCCCTGAGCCTCGAATTGAGGGCCCACCCCAGCCGCGCGCTGGCCGACAACATTCGCGCCACGGGGCGTGAGCTGGGCGACTTGTTGGACGCCTTGCTGGACTTTTCGCAGGCCGATATGTCCATCGTGCAGCCCGCCGTGAGTGACTTTCCCGTGGGAGAGCTGATGCATCGCTTGAGTGAGGAGTTCACCATTCAGTCAGCCGCCCACGGTCTGCGCTTTCGGCTTGTGCACAGCACAGCCTGGGTGCGCAGTGACCCGGTCTTGTTGGAGCGCATTTTGCGCAACCTGCTGACCAATGCGGTCAAGTACACCCGCACGGGGAAAATACTCTTGGGCTGTCGGCGTGTCGCCGGTGGACTGCGCGTGGAGGTGCACGACACGGGCGTGGGCATTGCTTTGGATCAGCAAGCGAACATCTTTGGCGAATTCATTCAGCTTGAAAACCCCGAACGTGACCGGCGCAAAGGTTTGGGTTTGGGCTTGGCCATTGTGGACAACCTGGCCCGAGCACTCGGCCATCGCTTGAGCTTGCGCTCCACACCAAAACGGGGCTCGGTTTTTGGCGTGACCGTGGCTTGGGGTGAGCCCCAAGCCCAGAGCGCCGAGACCGAATGGATCACCCCGCCAAATCGCGACATCGAAGCCTTGATTCTGCTGGTGGATGACGACATCAAAATCCGTGAATCGACGACAAAGCTGCTTGAGAACTGGGGCTACGCCGTGATGGCCGCAGACTCCGCGGCTGATGCGATCGCGATGTTGCAAGCCAGTGGTCGCCTGCTCGATGTGCTGCTGGTCGATCACCGCCTGCGTGAGGAGCGAACGGGTCTAGATGCGATCCATGATATTCGTGAATACTGCGGCTATCCCGTTCCCAGTGCCATCATGACGGGTGACACAGAAGCCGCGAACGCAGACGCTGCCAAGGCCTTGGGCATACCGCTGCTGAACAAGCCCTTGCCTGCGGCCAAGTTGCGGCGCTTGATTGCCAACCTCTTGCGCACCTGATGCCGATCAACGGGCATCAGCGTTTCATTTTTTCTTGGCGCTACGTTTGTCTAGCTCCCCTTGCATTTGCTGACGCAAAGTCCATGGCAACTGGAGTGGGCGCGTTTGACTCAGCAACAGCTCTCTCATGAAGCGCTCGCCCACCCAGCGGGTGAGCAAGCCTGAGAACGTGAACCCAGGTGACAGCAGTCGAATCAAGCGGTCTAGCCCCAGGATGATGGACATGCCCAGCATGAACAGCAGGCGCGCTACCCAGGACACCTGCAGGTTCAAGCTGAGTTGCGCTGAGGTGCCCGCCCCACACAAAAAGCGGGTTAGCAGCACAGGCACGGGTTTTAAAACGCGCAGCGGCAGCACAGCCTGCATGGTCTGCATCAAGGCCCGTGTGAGATGCGGGCGCGGGTCGGGCGTGACTTGCCTGGCAATCCCTCGGGCTTGCAACTGAGTGAACAAAATTTCAGCATCGGCCATGCGCTCTACCCGCAGATCGGCTTGCAGGCCCAGCACATGGCCCACCACGTTCCAGGCGTGCAAATAGGCCTCTTCGTCGGCGGGGGCTAGGCCAAGGCCCAGCTTGCGCAGGCTGCGTAAAACGACGTAGCCAAAAGTCAGCAGCGTGTAGGCCAACTCCTCTTGGTTGCAGGGCAGGCCTTGTGCATTCACATCCCAGCCCAGGGCAAACAAGGTGGTTTGCATGCTGGGCTTGGGTTGTGTCTTTGGCTCAGAACCGGGCAGCTCGCTGCTCAGCGGTGGGGCGACACCCTGATCGGTGTGGCCCTGGGGCGCAGAGTGCGCGGCGACCGCATGGCTTGGACTGCCGCGCAGCAGCAGGTTGCGCACCGTGGCGTGAATAAGCCGCACTTTGATGATTTGAGCCATACCGCTGCCGCTGGCACTCATCAGCCCGCCGGGCATCATCACGGGGAAGACCATGGCCGCTGTGGCACGTATGCGGTAGTCGGTGTGTTGGTCCAGTTGCCCAGTGGCTTGCAGCACCGATGACAGGTCGGGGATCACATAGCACTCGGGCAGGCTGGAGCAAAACAACAAGACGCAGGACAAAAGGCTGTGGTCAATGAAGATTTGCTCGGCCCGCTCCATCTTGCGCGCATCGGCCCACTCGGGCAGCACCTGTGCCGTGCGCACAAACTGCGCCAGCTCAGCGGCAATGTCGGGGGGTGTGGTGGCCGGGTCAGCGCGCCAGTCGCGCAGGCTTTGGTTGTCCTGCCATTTACCGAAGAGATGGTTCACTACGGTCAAGCGTTGCCAAGGCAATGTGTTGGCGTCTAGCGTGGCTTGCAGATCGGGTGACTCTGGCAGCGATTGCCAGGGGCCGACGATGCGGCTGACCGTGTCATCGGCCAGCGGGTCGGCGGTGAACCTCAGTTGATCCAGCAGGGTCTCATGGGGTGGGCGGCTGGCTGGCGTCATGAGGTCTATCCCTGTGAAATGGAGGAAAAATTATCGAGCTTACCGGCCCCGGCGCACCCGCAGCAGCTCGTCCAAAATCAAACAAGCCGCACCGATGCTGATGGCACTGTCGGCCACGTTAAAGGCGGGGAAGTGCCAGCCGTGCAGGTGGAAGTCCAGAAAGTCAATCACGTAGCCGTGAATCAACCTGTCCACCACATTGCCGATGGCGCCGCTCAAGATGCAGGCCATGGCGAAAGAGAAGAGTTTTTGTCCCGCATGGGCTTTGAGCATCCACAAAATAAAAACCGTGGCCGCCACGCCAATGCCGACAAAAAACCAGCGTTGCCAGCCTGAAGCCCCGGCCAGAAACGAGAAGGCCGCGCCGCTGTTGTGTACGCGCACCACGTTGAAAAATGATGTGACGTAGGTGCTGTCCCCCAGGTGGTAAGCGCCCACGATCAGCACTTTGGTGAACTGGTCGGCCAGCAGCAGGATGAAGGCCAGACCGAGCCAAGGCAGAATGCCGCTGGAGGATGATTTTTTGAAGGCCATTCAGTGCATCCGTTCGGGCTTAGGAAAATTTCCGTTCTTCACCCGCGCCAAACAAATTGCTGGTGCAGCGGCCACAAATCGTGGGATGGGCCGGGTCAGTGCCCACGTCGTCGCGGTAGTGCCAGCAGCGTTCGCATTTTGTGTCGCTGGAGGGCGTCACTTGAATCGTCAATTCCTCACCCTGGGTCAAGGTGAGCGCCGAGGTGATGAAGACAAACTTCAAATCATCACCCAAACTGGCCAACAAAACATGGTCATCTGCACCCACAGTCAATGACACTTTGGCTTGCAGCGACGAGCCGACCAAACCATCGGCTCGCAGTACCTCGATGTCTTTGTTGACGGTCTCGCGCAGCTCACGGATGCGACGCCATTTGGCCAGTAGTGCTGCGTCGGTCGCACTCAAATCGGTATAGGTTTCCATGAAGATCGACTCGGATTGGCCCGCCACCTTCCATGCCTCTTCCGCCGTGAACGAGAGGAAGGGAGCCATCCAGCGTAAGAGCGCGTGCGTGATCTGGTGCAACGCAGTTTGCGCACTGCGCCGGGCCAGCGATTTGGGGGCTGTGGTGTAGAGCCGGTCTTTGAGCACGTCCAGGTAAAAACCGCCTAGGTCTTCTGAGCAATAGAGCTGCAGTTTGGCCACCACCGGGTGAAATTCGTACACCTCGTAGTGCGCCAGGATGTCGGCTTGCAACTCGGCCGCACGGCTCAGCGCGTAGCGGTCGATCTCCAGCATCTGGTCCATCGCCACGGCGTCGGTGGCGGGGTCGAAGTCGCTGATGTTGGCCAGCAAGAACTTGAGCGTGTTGCGGATGCGGCGGTAGGTGTCCACCACGCGGGCCAGGATTTTGTCGTCGATACCCAGATCGCCCGAGTAGTCTGTGGCAGCGCACCACAGGCGGATGATCTCTGCGCCCAGCTTGTCGCTGACTTGCTGGGGTGCGACCACATTGCCTTCGCTCTTGCTCATCTTGCGGCCTTTGCCGTCCACGGTGAAGCCGTGGGTCAGCAGGCCCTTGTAGGGCGCATGGTCGTACATGGCGCAGGCGGTGAGCAGCGAGCTGTGGAACCAGCCCCGGTGCTGGTCGTGGCCTTCCAGGTACAGGTCGGCGGGCCAGGTGGACTGCGCGGCATGGCTGTGGCGCAGCACATGGTCGTGCGTGGTGCCGGAGTCGAACCACACGTCCAGAATATCGGTGCACTTGGTGTAGTGCGCTGCATCCTCACCGATGATGGATTCGGTGCTGGCCTTGCTCCAGGCCTCCACGCCACCGATCTGCACCATGGCGGCAGCCTGGTCCATGATGGCCATGGTGCGCGGGTGCAGCTCGCCGCTGTCTTTGTGGATGAAGAAGGGCAGCGGCACGCCCCAGTTGCGCTGGCGGCTGATGCACCAGTCAGGTCGGCCAGCAATCATGTCGCGCAGGCGGGTTTTGCCGTTCTCGGGGTAGAACTGGGTTTCCTCAATCGCGGCCAGGGCGAGTTGGCGCAACGTTTTTGTGGCTTTGTCTTGGGTGAAAACACCCTCGCCTTCGTCCATGCGCACAAACCATTGCGCCGCAGCGCGGTAGATCACCGGGGTTTTGTGACGCCAGCAATGCGGGTAGCTGTGCGTGATGTCGTGGCTGGCGAAGAGTCGCCCGGCATTGCGCAGCGCCTCGATCACGATGGGCACGGCTTTCCAGATGTGCAGACCGGCGAACAGGGGGAACTCGGGTTCGTAAGCCCCGTTGCCCTGCACCGGGTTCAAGATGTCATCAAAAGCCAGGCCGTGCGCGACGCAGCTGTTGAAGTCTTCCACGCCGTAAGCGGGCGAGGAGTGCACGATGCCGGTGCCGTCGTCGGCGGTGGCGTAGTCGGCCAAGTACACGGGGGAGAGGCGCTGGAATCCAGCATCCACGTCATACAGCGGGTGCTTGAAGTTGATGTGATCCAGCTTTTGACCCTGCGTGGTGGCCAGCACGGTGCCAGTCAGGCCAAAGCGCTCCAGGCACTTGTCCACCAGCACAGCGGCCAGCAGCAGCAGGCCGCGCTCGGTCTCGACCAAGGCGTAGTCCAGTGCGGGGTTGAGGTTGAGGGCTTGGTTGGCGGGAATGGTCCAGGCGGTGGTGGTCCAGATCACGGCGAAGGCGGGCTGATCCAGTTGGGGCAGGCCAAAGGCGGCGGCCAGCTTTTCCGGCTCAGCGCACTCAAAGCCCACGTCCAACGTGGTGCTCTTCTTGTCGGCATATTCAATCTCGAACTCAGCCAAAGAGGAGCCGCAGTCAAAGCACCAGTACACCGGCTTCAAACCTCGATAGACAAAGCCGCGTTCCATGATGCGTTTCAAGGCGCGGATTTCATTGGCCTCGTTGCCGAAGTCCATCGTGCGGTAGGGGTTGTCCCACTCGCCCAGCACGCCCAGGCG
>CANCDA010000015.1 GCA_947374705.1 Comamonadaceae bacterium
AACCGCGCAGCAAACGGCTGCTTTCCTCGTCGGCAAAGCGCAGCAGCAAAGCGCGTCGTTCGGGGTGTTGAGTGTCCGCCAGGATGCGATCCACCGGTCGCCCATCGCGAACCAGCGTGTGGTTGACCACGTCGCGCATGAGGCGGATGAAGACCAGGTTCACCGAGTCCTTAAACGCCTCGGCCACGGTGAACGAGCGGGCGTTGTCCTCGGGTTTGAAGTTGGCGAAGGTGTGGGCCCCGCCGCCCGTGAAGAAGACCTCACCGGGGTAGGCCGAGTAAATGCGCTGCATCGCCGCTTGCAACATCACGGGCAGGGTCTTGTCCTTTGATGTGCGCAAGTGCTGCACGGCCCATTGGGCTAATTTGTCGCGCGCGGGCACGTCCTTGCGGGCCAACTCTGTGGCACTGAGTGCGGCCAGTTGCCGGTGCAAGTCGGCCACGATGTCAAGGTAGCTGATGAGGGTGCGCAGCTTGGCGGTGGAGCCCAGTTCCAGCTTTGCGCCGGTGTTGATGTCAAAGGGCTGATCCAGGTTGTCGGTCTGCACGCGCAGGCGATTCACACCGCCTTGGCTTTCAAACAGGGTGAAGCTGTAGTAGAGCTGGGCCGGATCGTCTTTCGATGTCAACAAATGGTCGCCGAAAAGGTCGGCCTGGCGGGCGGCTTCGGGGGTGCGCAGTTGGCGCAAGGTGTTGGCCACGGCGGTTTGCAGCGCACTGTCCAGCGTGCTGGTGGCACTCAAGTCCAGGCGATCCAAGTCGTACAGGCGCGGCAGCGCCAGCAGCGAGGCCAGCTCAATGCGAACGGCGCTGACGGCCTTGCGGTCACCCGGGGGGTCAAGCGCGTCTTGACGCCCACTCAGCCCACTCGGCTCCTCCGTCTCAAGCACCGGGCTCAAGGACTCGGTGACCAAGCCCTCTTGTGCCGTCAACACCGTTTGCAGGGCCGCATCGCGCAGGGCGGGATCAATCACCCCTGCCTCGGCCAGCAGGCGCAGGTAGCGGTCCGTCAACTCGGCCAAACGCGCTTGGCCCGCCCCCAGGTAGAACGACGGTCGGCGCTGGGCGATCAGCAAGCCCAGCATCTGTCGGTAGGCACTCGCCTTGGCTTGACTTTGCGGCCCGGTCAAGGCGGCGTTGGCTGCGTCCGGGTCGGCTCCCCACCACTGGCGCAAGCCGTCCATCAAGCCATTCACCTCACCATAGCCCCGCCGCGCCCCCAGGGGCAGACCATTGACATAGTCGAGCAGGATGCGCTCGCGTGCGCCCACGGTTTCCTCGCCATCCTGGTAGGCCCGCACCGAGGCCGACACCATCTGGCGGTACTTGTCCTTCACCGAGCGGGTGCGGCCCTGAGGCGAATGGCGAAATTTTTCCAACTGGGTGGCCAGCGTGCTGCCGCCCGAGGCGCTGCGCCCTGCCTCGGCCAGCATCGGGGTGCGGTCCATGACGGCGCGCCCGAGCCGCTTCCACTCCAGGGCCGGGTTGCTGCGCGGTGCAGTTGGATTCAGCAGCTCTTTGTTCTCGATAAAGGCCAGCGTTTGCGCGACCAGCAAGGGCACATCGGCAGAAGCAGCATAGACATGCCGTGGAAATTTGGCCTTGTAAAACACCGCATTGCGGCAGTCGCGCAGCTCCAGGCCTGCCTGGTTTTTGTCGTCCTGAGGTGCAAAAAAACCCTGAGCCAAAAAGTTTCGTAAGTCTGCGGATTGGTGCGCCTGCGCGCTCACCTCATAGCCGCGCCGACTCAAGCGCTCCAGCCAGACCGGCAACTGCGTATAGCCCAAGCGCTCGTCGAACGGGCCCGTCTTGGGGTAGCGGTTGTCGGCACTCGGACCGTCTTGCAGCGCGTAGTGCAAACGGCTGGCCCAGCGCGACAGGTAGAGCGACTGTAGCGTGGAGCTGTGCATCTCCCAAGCCGCAAGACCCAGCAGTGCCGCGACAATGAACAGCAAGACCAGCCACGGACGCAGGGGCCGACGGGGCTTGACCGTTGCGACGCCCGTGTCGTCAAGGGTTTCGCGCAGAGTTTCACTCATGAGCCTCCTCTCTTGCTGCATATCGCTGCTTGGGTTGATGCTAGGGCGTTTTCACTGGCCTGTGTACCCCAAAATGACCTGCAATTGATCAAGATCAAAGTGCAGTTGTTGTGATGGCACTGCGATGGATGCACATCAATCATGCGCATATAATGAGCGCATTTTCTGCGCAGGAGATCGCCATGCTACAGATCGACAAAGCCCCCAAAAAAGCCACCAACCTCACGCTCAACTCCAAAGTGCTGGAGATGGCGCGTGAGATGGGCATGAACGTCTCGCAAACCGTTGATGCGCTGCTGGCCGAGGAGGTCAAACGGCGCTACTGGGCGAAGTGGAATGAGGACAACCGGGAAGCGCTTGATGCCCACAACCGATTGATCGAAAAATATGGCCTGCCGCTGGCCAAGTACCGCACCTGGGGCAAAGCACTGGGCGATGGTCGTATCAAGAAAGCCTGACGATGGCGCGATTTGATGTCTATCCCAATCCAGAACTTGCCGAACGCTCGGTGATTCCTTTCTTTCTCGATGTTCAAAATTCCTTTGTAACTGTGGGCTCGCGCGTGGTCATCCCCTTGATGACCACGAAACGACTCAGCCACAAGGTGCGCGACCTCAACCCCGAGTTTGTGGTGGCTGGCAAGACCTTGGTGTTACACACCTCGGCCCTGGGCGCAGTGGCAGAATCCGACTTGCGCAGCCCGATTGGCAATCTATCCGCACACCAAGCCACGATTCAACAAGCCCTGGACACGCTGTTTGGGGGCTATTGACCCAACAGACTGACATGACTGACATGACCCACCCCATCCGCTCCCAATACGAAGACTTCATGCGCCATGTGGATACCCATGGTGCACCCAAAACCGACCGCACCGGCACGGGCACGAAAAGCGTGTTTGGCTACCAGATGCGTTTCGATTTGAACGAGGGTTTTCCACTGGTGACCACCAAGAAGGTGCACCTCAAGTCCATCATCAACGAGCTGCTGTGGTTCCTCACCGGCTCTTCCAACAACAACTGGCTCAAAGAACGCGGCGTTTCGATCTGGGACGAGTGGGCCAAGCCGGATGGTGACCTCGGCCCGGTGTACGGCGTGCAGTGGCGCAGCTGGCCCACGCCCAATGGCGGCCACATTGACCAGATTGCCGAGGTCATCAAAACCCTCAAAACCAACCCCGACTCGCGCCGCATCATCGTGAGCGCCTGGAACGTGGCCGATCTGAACCAAATGGCGCTAATGCCCTGCCATGCTTTCTTCCAGTTCTACGTTGCGCCCTCCTCTGTGCCGGGTGAAAAAGCGCGCTTGAGTTGCCAGCTCTATCAGCGCAGTGCCGACATCTTTTTAGGCGTGCCCTTCAACATCGCCAGCTATGCCCTGCTCACCCACATGGTGGCCCAGCAGTGCGATCTGGCCATGGGCGACTTCATCTGGACCGGTGGCGACTGCCACATCTACAGCAACCATGTCACTCAGACAGCACTTCAACTGAGTCGGGCTCCACGCCCCTATCCGACATTGCACATCAAACGTAAGCCTGCCTCTATTTTTGAGTACCAATTCGAAGATTTCGAAGTACGCGACTACGATCCTCACCCGCACATTTCAGCACCCGTGGCGAAATGACGAGCAAACTGCCCTCGCTCTTTATCGGCTCATCGGTCGAAGGTCTTCACACGGCTTATGCCATTCAGCAAGCGCTGGACTATGACGCCGAACCTACCGTATGGAATCAAGGTTTATTCCAACCCAGTCAAAGCGTTTTTTCTGAGTTGTTTAAGAATTTGCCAAAGTTTGAGTTCGCTGTGTTTGTTTTTTCCCTGGACGACACGCTCAAACTGCGAGGCGCTGAATTCCGCGCCGTCCGCGACAACGTTATTTTTGAGATGGGGCTTTTCATGGGGGCTCTGGGGCCGAGTCGCTGCTTCTATCTTGTCCCCAGAACCGCTGAAGCATTGCACCTGCCCAGTGATCTGGCGGGCATCGTTGCACTCAGCTACAACCCGATTCGCTCAGACAACAACCTACTTGCTGCACTCGGTCCTGCATGCAACGAAATCCGAACAGCGATCAAGCTTCAAACCAAAGCAGTCAAGATGAGTCGCGTTCTAGACCCAGAACACAGGCTAAGAGAGAGTGCGACAGAAAAATTGCAACGCTACATTCGCGCCTGGGATGGAGAATTGCTGTCTCAAGCACGTGAGATAGTTCGCCAAGGTGTCCCCCTGAGTATTTATGAACTTGACGAAGACAACAGCATCGCGTGGGCAGCTTTCGCCAAAGTGTTTTACTTCCTGGAATCGCTCTGCGCAGCGGTCATGGCGGGAGAGATAGATTCTGATGCTGCGAAACAAGTGTTTGGCAAGGTCTTGCTCGCTGTTTGGAAGCACGCCAGCACGGCATTGACCACACCCAATCACGTGGAAGAGAGCTGGAATCCATTACCGCACATGGCGCTACTCAACGCACGTTGGAACACATGAAACCGCACTTCTTGCGCATCGTTCAACACGACATCATCTCGCTTGAGCTAGGCAGCGGGGTAATCCTGAAGTGATCACCCGCCGCCAGCTGCTAACGCTGCTCATCCTCACGCTGATGTGGGGCATCAATTGGCCCATGATGAAGCTGTCTCTGCGCGAAATTTCTCCGCTGTATTTCCGTGCGCTCACCATGACGGTGGGTTCGCTGGTTCTCTTCGTTTGGTTTCGGGCCAAAGGCCTGCGCATGTGGCCGCAGGGTGCGGAGTGGCGCTCGGTGGTGGTGCTGGGCTTGCCCAATATGCTGGGCTGGCACACGATCTCCATCCTGGGCGTCAAAGAGCTGGCCTCGGGCCGGGCTGCGACCCTAGGCTTCACCATGCCGATCTGGACGGTCGTGCTGGGCGTGCTATTTCTAGGCGAGAAGCTCACGCGCCGTGCGGCCTTGGCGGCGGTGTGTGTGGCTGTGGCGATTGGGCTGCTGATCTCGCATGAGTTCACCACCATGACCGGGCGACCCATGGGCATTGTCTGGATGGAAATCGCCGCCCTCATCTGGGCCGTGGGCACGCTGATGATGCGACGCACCACCCTCACCCTACCGGCAGCCACGCTCACCGTGTGGATGATGATTTTGACCAGCGCCTGCCTGTGGGGGATGGCGGTCATGGTCGAACCTTGGCCTGTGTGGCAGTTCACGGGCCTGATGTGGGTCAGCCTGGCCTACGGGGCCTTCATCAACTACGGCCTGGCCCAAAGCCTGTGGGTGGATCTGACGCTCAAACTCCCCCCCGTCACCAGCGCCATGGGGATCACCGCCGTGCCGCTCATTGGCACCATGACAGCCACCTTCATCGTGGGTGAATGGCCGCACTGGCAAGACTTTGTCGCCATCGTGTTTGTGATGACGGCCATGGCGGCGGTCTTGCTGCCGCCTCACTTTTTCCGACGCATTAAGCTAAGCGCATGAAACTTCACCTCATCTTTGCGCGCGCCGCCAACGGCGTGATCGGCATGGCGGGCAGCATGCCCTGGCATCTGCCCGAAGACCTGGCGCACTTCAAGCGCACCACGCTGGGCTGCCCGGTCATCATGGGGCGAAAGACCTGGGAATCTATTCCACTCAAATTTCGACCCCTGCCAGGGCGGCTCAATGTGGTGGTGACGCGCCAGCGCGACTGGCAGGCGGCGGGGGCCTGTGTGGCCCATTCCCTGCCCGAGGCCACGGCTTTGTGCGGCGACGTGAGTGACGCCTGGATCATGGGCGGGGCCGACATCTATGCGCAAGCCCTGCCCCTGGCTGAGACCGCCGTGGTGACCGAGATCAATGCCTCTTTTGAAGGCGACGCTTTTGCCCCACAATTCGGGCCTGAGTGGGTCGAGGCGACACGCGAAAATCATGTCTCAGCCACCGGCTTGCACTACAGTTTTGTTAGCTTCACACGAACCCAAGGAGATTGATATGTCTGGAGATGGTTTTCACGTTCACGGCCCGCACGACCACGAGCTGGAGCACGCCGCCCAAGGCGGCCACGGCGAGCACAGTGGCATGATCAACCAGATCGCCATGTTCACTGCCATCATCGCCACCATTGGTGCGATTTTTGGCTATATGGGCGGGGCCACACAGGCCAATGCGGGTCTGTTCAAAAATAACGCGGCCATCAAAAAGACCGAGGCCTCCAACCAGTGGAATTACTTTCAGTCCAAAAGCACCAAGCAATCGCTGGCCGAGGTCTCGCGCGACTTGACCCCGCGTGAGGACGAAAAAACCAAGTACCAGGCCAAGATTGACCGCTACGAAAAAGAAAAGAACGAGATCAAGCTCGGCGCTGAAAAGCTGGAGGCTGAAGCCACCGCTTGGGACAAGCAAAGCGACGAGCAAATGCACCAGCACCACCGCTGGGCCCAGGCCACCACCGTGCTCCAAGTGTGTATTGCGCTGGCCGCCATTTCTTTGTTAACCAAGAAAAAATGGCTGGAATATGCCATGTTTGGCGCGGGTGGCCTTGGCGTAATCGTCGGCATTCTGGCGGCGCTGCATATCTAAATACATAGCCCTCATTCCTGCCCGGCCTGAATTGCAAGCGGAATTGATGGCCAACTCAATTGCTAGAAATTCTCGAATGAAACTCGCCACCTGGAACGTCAACTCCCTCACCGTTCGCCTGCCTCAGGTGCTGGACTGGCTGGCCGCCAACCCGGTCGATGTGTTGGCGCTGCAAGAGATCAAGCTCACCGACGACAAGTTCCCGTTTGAGGCTCTGGCCCAAGCGGGTTACAGCGCTCAATGTTTCGGGCAAAAAACCTACAACGGCGTGGCCCTGCTCTCACGCACCCCTGCAACGGATGTGGTGCGCAACATCCCCGGCTTTGACGACGAGATGGCACGCGTCATCTCGGGCACGGTGGATGGCGTGCGCGTGGTGGGGGCTTATTTTCCCAATGGACAGGAACCGGGTTCTGACAAGTTTGACTACAAAATGAACTGGCTCAAGGGCCTGAGACAGTGGCTGCGTGAAGAGCTGATGAAGCACCCCCAGCTCGTGCTCATGGGTGACTACAACATCACCTTTGACGACGCCGATGTGTGGGACCCGGTGGGCCTGGCCGACACGATTCACTGCACGGAAGAGGAGCGCTACCACCTGCGTGCGCTGGTGGCACTGGGATTGACGGATTCGTTTCGCATGTTTGAGCAAGCGGCGAAGAGCTTCTCTTGGTGGGACTACCGAGACGGCGGTTTTAGGCGCAATCGTGGCCTGCGCATTGACCATATTTTGGTGAGCGATACGCTCAAGGCGAAGGTGCTGTCGTGTCACATTGACAAGACGCCGCGCAACAACGAGCGACCGAGCGATCACGCGCCCGTGGTGCTCACGCTCATCTGAGAACCTGCGGCGTCGATGACTGCCAGGCCTTGTCGGACAACGTGGCCAGAGCGTGAAAAAACACGTCCTCTGGCTCAGGTTTTCCGAATAAATAACCTTGGTAATACCGGCAACCTTGTTGAGCCAGGAAATGCCGCTGTTCCTCAGTCTGCACGCCTTCGGCAATCACTTCTAACTCCAGACTTCGCGCCAACGTGACGATGGTGCGGACAATGGCAGCGTCGTTCTCATCGACCATGACATCGCGCACAAAGGACTGGTCGATCTTGATCTCATCCAAGGGCAAACGTTTGAGGTAGGACAGCGAAGAGTAGCCGGTGCCAAAGTCGTCCAATGCGAAGCGAACCCCTTTGGACTTGAGCGCGTTCATTTTGGCAATGATGCCCTCCACATCGTCCAGCAGCAAACTCTCGGTCACCTCCAGTTTGAGTTGCAGCGGATTCGCGCCTGACTCCGCTAAGGACTGCAGCACCATGGCCACAAAATCAGCTTGACGGAACTGCCGCGCACTGATGTTGACGGCCAACACGAGAGGGGCGGTTTCGACTTGTCCAGCCCACGTCACCAATTGTTGGCAAGCGGTCTGCAACACCCATTTGCCCAAGGGGATGATCAGCCCAGTCTCTTCGGCTACAGCAATGAATTCCGTTGGACGCAAGAGACCGCGTTTAGGATGCTGCCAACGCACCAAAGCTTCGCAGCCCACAGGCTCGCCCCGGACATTGACCTGCACTTGGTAGAGAAGCTGGAATTGCGCTGTCAACAGCCCCTCGCGAATGTCCGCCTCTAGGGTGGCACGCGCCATGACAGCGGCTTGCATGGCGGGGTCAAAGAAGCGCAGCGTGTTGCGTCCCGCGGCCTTGGCCTGGTACATGGCGACATCGGCATACTTCAAAAGTTCATCGACCGATTCTTTGTGGCCACTGAACAAGGCCACCCCAATGCTGGGCGTGCTGCGGTAATCGGCACCATCCAACTGGTAGGGGAAGTTGAGGGCTGACAGCACCTTTTCACCCACCGTCTTGGCTTGATTGGCCGCCTCGGTCGCGGAGGCATTGACGCCCTCCAACATCACGACAAACTCGTCGCCCCCCAGTCGAGCCACCGTGTCTTCTTCGCGCATGCAGGCCTTCAGGCGCTGCGCCACTTGCTTCAAGAGCTTGTCACCCTGGTCATGGCCACGGGTGTCGTTCAAGGTTTTGAAGTTGTCCAAATCGATGAAAAAGATCGCACCAAATAGTCCACTTCGGGCGCTGTTGGCCAGCGCATGGTGCAGCCGATCCATCATCAGGCGCCGATTGGGCAATTGCGTGAGGGGGTCGTAGAACGCCAGTTGCTGGATTTCAGATTCAGCCGCCTTGCGATCGGTGATGTTGGTGTGCATGCCCACAAAGTGAGTCACCCAGCCACGCACACCCTTGACCCCTGTGATGGTTTGGAAACTGGGGTAGGCGTCGCCGTTTTTACGGCGTATCCACATCTCACCCTGCCAATGCCCGGTTTGTTGAAGTGAGTGAATCAAATCATCGTAGAACGCCGGGGTATGGCGATCTGACCTGAGCATGTCCGGCGTCTTGCCCACCAGCTCCACAGCGGTGTAACCGGTTTGCTCCAGGAACGATGGGTTGCAGCGCAGAATCACGTTTTTATGGTTGGTAATGACCATGGCCTCTTGGGATTCGAAGGCGGTGGCCGAAATGCGCAAATCCGCCTCCACCCGGCGCATCTCGCGCAGGTACAAGACCATGGCAAAAGCAGTGATCACCAACAAGCCCCCTGCCACGGCGATCAAGACAAACAAGCCCCATTTCTCATAGGTCAGCCGTGACCATTCGGTCAAAGACTGCGTCACGTGAATAGTGACCAATCCATCGGCCAAGGCTTGCGAAGCCAACACAGTGGGGTAATTCGTTGGCCCCAAGCGTACGGCCAAAGGCAGTCTGGCATCACCCCAAGGGCGAGTGGGCAACGCTTCAAAAGCCGATTGCCCGTATTGCAGCTTGATTGTCTCGCTGGACAACTGCGTCACACGCGCATTTGGCAAAAATTTGAACGTCAAGGATTTGTCGGCGGCCAAAACAATCACGCCGTTCGCATCCGATATAAAAGCCTGGGCCTGTCCCACCCAAGCCGCCAGACTGGACAGATTGCGCTTGACCACCACAGCCCCCACAAAGCGACCGTGATCAAACACGGGCTGCGAGTAAAAAAGACCAGGTAAACGGGTCTTCAAGCCTAATGCGTATTGTTGACCCGGCAGGCCTGACTTGGCTTGCACAAAATACTCGCGTGCACTGTAATTGGTCCCAATGAAACTGTCGGGATCGCCGTAATTGCTGGCGGCCACACAATCGCCAGCCGCATTGATGACCCAAATCACATCGGCCTTGAATTGGAGCGCAGCCACGAGCAGGGTTTTATTCAGCTCCAGGAGTTCAGCGTCGTTGAGCCATTCATGTTGTCGCGTCGCCAAGGGCAGGGTTGATACGGCAGCATCCGGGCCAAAGCGCCGCAAGGTCAAATGCACATCCGCGCTGTGCATGTACATCATAGGAATGGCCTTGAGCAGCTGTAGGCTTTCGTCCATCAAGGTGGCTTCATTGCTGGCTCGCCGGGTGGAATCTGCCAAAGCTTGGGTGTACAGCTTGGTGATCTGAGTGTCGCTGTAGCGGTCGGCAATGACCCACGATGTTAAGACCCACCCCAAAACCAGGGCCGTGATGATTTTGTAGGACTGCCCCATTGAGCGAAGTTTGGGCTTGACCACATAGGTGGCGACCACGGTCAAAATAATGACCATCAAGGACACGGCCAAAACAATCAGCGCCATAAAGCTCGGGGTCAGTACGGTCTCCACGCCACTGGCATCACTCTCGCGGATGAAATAGGCCGCAGCCATGGCCGTGTAATGCATGGCAGAGACCGCCAAGCCCAATGTCAATGCGGACAAGGGCAAGCTCCATTTCCGCCAACCCGCCGCCCAGGCCTGTAGGCGGAATTTGATCCAGATGGCCGCGGTGGACAGCCCCACCGCCAGCAGCAGGGACACGATCACCCAGCCCAGGTTGTAGCGCACCAAGCCTTCGAGCCGCAAACCCACCATACCGGTGTAGTGCATGGCGCCTATGCCCGCCCCCATCAGCAAGCCGCCCAGCGCGAGCTGTGACCGAGTAATTGCGGATCGACTCATGATTTGTAAAGCCATGGCACTGGCCAAAATGCTGGGCAACACAGACAGCAGTGTGTAGCTCACATCAAAGCCTGTGACACAAGGCAGGCTAAACGCGAGCATGCCAATGAAATGCATGGCCCAGATACCCCAACCCAGGCACAAGCTGCCCACGATGAACCACAAGCGGCGGATTTTTGGCCCCGACACGGTATTGCTGATGTTCAAAGACACCAGCAAGGCCGCATAAGACGCCAATACAGCCACGCCCAGCGACATCGAGACCAACACGGCGTCATAGACGCCGGTGTAGATCAGGCTGCTGTCGGTCGGGGCAATGAAAAGGCTGAAAAAATCAGGCATGGTGGGCGGTAAAAGGCTAACCCACCATGGTAACAAATGCCCGCCACAAAATTCATCCGTAGGCCTACCTAGCCTAAGCAATAAAAGCCGTTTCCGTGATTTATTCCAGCCCCAATTCCTGGATTTTTCGGGTAATGGTGTTGCGCCCTATGCCCAGTTTGTGCGCGGCCTCAATCCGACGGCCTTTGGTGTTGTCCAGTGCGGTCTGGATGAGGCGGGACTCAAAACGCTTGGTCAGCACGTCCCACACGTCCGTGCGCCCGCTGCTAAGCAGGGCAATGGCCTCGATCTGGAGTGCGTTCTCCCAGCCCTCGGTGGGCGGTATGACCAGGGCCTGCACGGCTGGCATACCCAGCACAAGCGCAGCGCCGTCGGGCAGCGTCATCGGCCCTACAGGCCTTAGCGTTAGCGTTGGCGTTGGCGTTGGCGTTGGCGTTGGACTGGCCACTGCGGGTGCGTCAGCCAAAGCGGCCTGCACTTCCACTTCGGGTGGCAGGTCTTTAGACTCAATCACCTGGGCCGGCGCCATCACGGTCAACCAGTGGCAGATGTTCTCCAACTGGCGCACATTGCCAGGAAAGTTAAAGCGGCTCAACCAGCTCAGAGCCGAATCGGCGATGCGCTTGGGCTCCACGCCCAACTGACGCGCACTCGTATTGAGAAATTGCCGCGTCAGCATGGGGATGTCTTCACGACGTTCGCGCAGCGCGGGCAGGCGTAGGCGGATGACGTTCAAGCGGTGGAACAAATCCTCGCGGAACACGCCTTCTTTGACGCGCTGCTCCAGGTCTTGGTGCGTTGCCGCAATCACGCGCACATTGGTCTTGACGGCGCTGTGGCCACCGACGCGGTAGAAATGCCCGTCGCTCAAGACGCGCAGCAGGCGGGTTTGCAGGTCAAACGGCATGTCGCCGATTTCATCCAAAAACAGCGTGCCCCCATCGGCCTGCTCAAAGCGGCCCCGGCGCATGGTTTGTGCGCCAGTGAAAGCGCCGCGCTCATGGCCAAACAGCTCGGACTCCAACAAGTCTTTGGGAATGGCGGCGGTGTTAATGGCCACGAACGGGCCTTTGGCTTTGAGCGAATGCTTGTGCAAGGCATGCGCCACCAGCTCCTTACCCGTGCCGGATTCACCGGTGATGAGTACAGTGACGTTGCTCTGGCTCAGGCGACCAATGGCGCGAAACACGTCTTGCATGGCCGGGGCCTGGCCCAGCATTTCCGGGGTGGCGGCCACGGCCTCCAGCGCGACTTCTTCGCGCTGGCTTTCTTCCACCGCACGGCGAATCAACTCCACCGCCTTGGGCACATCAAAGGGCTTGGGCAGGTACTCGAAAGCACCGCCCTGAAAGGCCGACACGGCGCTATCGAGGTCAGAAAATGCCGTCATGATGATGACGGGCAAGCCTGGGAAGCGCGCCTTGACTTTCTCCAGCAAATCCAACCCGGTGCTGCCCGGCATGCGGATGTCACTCACCAGGACTTGCGGGCCACCCTCTTCATCGGCGTGATCCAGCGCGGCCAGCACGTCTTTGGGGTTGGTGAAGCTGCGGGTGGGCAGCTCTTCGCGCTGTAGTGCTTTTTCAAGGACAAAGCGGATGGACTGGTCATCATCTACGATCCAAATCGGCTTCATGTATAGGTGTCCCTTCGGTCGTGCGGCTCAACTAATCCGTTGAGGACAGAGCAAAGTTCACTGCGTGTAACTCTGGGTCTGTCCCGCAAAGTCTCAGGGAAGCGGTATCAATATTTTAAAATCTGTGCGTCCGGGCAGGCTGTCACACTCGATCAAACCATGGTGCTGCTGAACAAAGGTTTGCGCCAATGTCAGCCCTAGCCCAGAGCCGCCCTCTCGCCCCGACACCAGCGGGTAAAAAATGCGGTCTTTGATCGAGTCTGGCACGCCAGGCCCGTTGTCCATGACATGCAATTCCAATGCCAATCGGTAACGCTGTTTGCCAAAGGTCACACCCCGTGCCACGCGCGTGGCAAAGGTCAAGCGCGCATCACCTGCGTTCATCCTCTCGGCCAGGGCCTGGCAGGCGTTGTGGGCGATGTTGAGAACCGTCTGGATCAGTTGCTCTTTATCTCCCCGAAACTCGGGGATCGAGGTGTCGTAATCCCGCACCACGCGCAGGCCTTTGGGGAACTCGGCCAAGATCAAGGAGCGCACCCGCTCACAAACCTCATGGATGTTCACATCACCCACCACATGGGGCCGCCGGTGCGGGGCCAGCAAGCGATCTACCAGGGTTTGCAAGCGGTCTGCCTCATGGATGATGACTTGGGTGTACTCCTTGAGTTCGCGCGAGTCGATCTCCATCTCCAGCAACTGCGCCGCACCGCGAATGCCGCCCAAGGGATTTTTGATTTCGTGAGCCAGGTTGCGAATCAGCTCTTTGTTGGCCTGGGCTTGGTCGAGCAATCGCTCTTCACGCTCTTGGCGGGCCTGCTGCTCCAGCGGCAGCATTTCAACAATGAAGGTTTTGGGCTCGTCGGTTTGGGTGACGATCACATGGACGGGCAGCAGCTCAGGGGTGTGTCGTTTGAGCCAAGCGTCGTAACGCAGCGCCGCAAATTGGTTGCCCTCGGCCCCGAGCAGTGCGTTTTGAAGCACATGGGGTTCGGCAAAGCTGGCGCAAAAGTTATTGCCTTCGATGTTGCGGCGCGAGGTGCCCAGCGCATCCTCCAGCGCAGCATTGGCGAACAGCACCGAGCCGTCGCTGTGAACAACGGCGATCAGTGTAGCCAGCAGGTCAAACGGCTGGAAACGGGAGGGGGGGGAAGTTGGCTTTTTCAAGCCTAGTATTTTGAAGCAGCGTTGTTTGCGGGGGCTACACGACCGATTTCACGCTGGATACCAGAAATATCGCTGTCATTGCGGTCGATATGGGCCTTGAGTTCGGCCACGCGGTCCAGGTATTTTTGATGATTACGCGTCTCGGGGCCGAGCTTCTCGGGCTCACCGTTGTTGTATTCCTTGAGCAACTCTTCACGGCGGGCTTGCGAGCGCTTCAACTCGGACTCCAAAATCTGCCGGGCATCGGAGTCGCGCGAACGCTGTTCAGGCGCGTCCACGCGCTGACCCGACTGCGTGGCAGCAGCCACACGCACCGGCGCGGCGGCAGCGGGGCGCTGGGATTGCACCACCGTCACATTGCCACCTTCAAGCAACTTGCAGTTGTGCTTTTGCCCCGCAGGCACGGTGTTGGTGTACTCGTTACCGCAACGGTAAATGCGGTCTTGGGCAAAACTGTTTGCTACCAAAAACGTAGCAGCGATTGGGATCAATAAAGCGTGTTTCATACTGTCTTTCGCGCCGCAGTGAACGCGGGGCCGGTCGATAAGTA
Source organism: Comamonadaceae bacterium (assembly GCA_947374705.1). Taxonomy (GTDB): domain Bacteria; phylum Pseudomonadota; class Gammaproteobacteria; order Burkholderiales; family Burkholderiaceae_C; genus CANCDA01. The sequence goes on from CANCDA010000015.1 coordinate 14,292, forward strand.
TCTCTCAACCCAGAAATAAATCAAGCCCTCTGAGCGCACGCCAACAAAAAGGACGGCCAAAGCCGTCCTTTTTGTGCGACAGCTTGTAACGCGTTACAAGCCTTGACTAGCCCCTTACAGGGAGTAGTACATGTCGTATTCGACCGGGTGCACGGCCTGACGGAAGCGGGTGACTTCTTGCATTTTGAGCTCGATGTAAGCGTCAAGCATGCTGTCGGTGAACACGCCACCTTTGGTCAAGAAGGCACGGTCTTTGTCAAGGTACTCCAGCGCCTGATCCAGGCTGTGGCACACGGTTGGCACCAACGCGTCTTCTTCGGGCGGCAGATGGTACAGATCCTTGGTGGCGGCTTCGCCGGGGTGGATCTTGTTCTCTACGCCGTCCAGACCCGCCATCAGCAGAGCCGAGAAGCACAGGTAGGGGTTGGCCAGTGGATCGGGGAAACGTGCCTCGATGCGGCGACCTTTGGGGTTGGCCACATGGGGGATACGGATCGAAGCCGAACGGTTGCGTGACGAGTAAGCCAGCTTCACAGGTGCCTCAAAACCAGGCACCAGACGCTTGTAGCTGTTGGTGCCAGGGTTGGTGATGGCGTTCAAAGCGCGGGCATGTTTGATGATGCCGCCGATGTAGTACAGCGCGTAGTCCGACAGACCGGCATAGCCGTCGCCAGCAAACAGGTTTTTGCCGTCTTTCCAGACCGACTGGTGCACGTGCATGCCCGAGCCGTTGTCGCCCACCAGGGGCTTGGGCATGAAGGTGGCGGTTTTGCCATAGGCATTGGCCACGTTGTGCACCACGTACTTGAGCAAAATCGTCCAGTCAGCGCGCTCAACCAGCGTGCTGAAACGGGTGCCGAGTTCGTTCTGGCCGGGGCCAGCGACTTCGTGGTGGTGCACTTCGACCGGGATGCCCAAGGATTCAAGAATCAAAGACATCTCGGAGCGCATGTCTTGCATGCTGTCCACCGGAGGCACGGGGAAATAGCCGCCCTTGACGGTGGGGCGGTGACCGCGGTTGCCGCCTTCGAGCTGGGCATTGGTGTTCCAGGGGGCTTCGTATTCGCTGATCTCAAACGATGCGCCGCTCATCTCGTTTTTCCAGCGCACGCCGTCAAACACGAAGAACTCAGGCTCTGGGCCGAAGTAGGCGGTGTCGCCCAGGCCAGAAGCCTTGAGATAGGCTTCAGCGCGCTTGGCCACCGAACGCGGATCGCGGTCGTAGGCCTTGCCGTCGCTGGGCTCGACCACGTCGCAGCTCATGAACAGCGTGGTCTCTTCGTAGAAGGGGTCGATGTTGGCGGTGTTCGGGTCAGGCATGAGTTGCATGTCTGACGCTTCAATGCCTTTCCAGCCAGCGATGGATGAGCCGTCAAAGGCGTGGCCAGCGGTGAACTTGTCTTCATCGAAGTGGGACACAGGCACGGTGACGTGCTGCTCTTTGCCACGGGTATCGGTAAAACGGAAGTCAACGAATTTGACCTCGTTTTCCTTGACCATTTTCATCACGTCTGCGACGGTCTTTGCCATCAAAATCTCCTGGTTGGATGGTTGCTAAAAAGTCTCTGACACCTGAATGCAGTTTTTATGCCAAGGCGGCTGGTTCAGCCGATTTGCCAAACCGCGTATTTTGCCTTGAGTTTGGGCCATTTTTTCAAACGATTGAGGCTCAAGTCGGGAATCTTGAAAATTCCGGCCCCAGCCCTGTGCACCCCACTTGCTCACATTGCACCGTGTTGGTGCAAATTCATTTACGCACCATTTCCGGGCCTAGTTTGGCGTTAAACCCTTGAAGCCCGATCAGCATGGCGGCATAGGCGGGTGCAACGTCTTGCGGGCTACCTTTGACGCCCAACTCGATATGCCGCCCATGCACGGGGTGATCCACACTGGGCAGGCTGAAGACTTTGATGCCGGGGTGCTCTCGCTCCAGCGACTCCATCAGCGGCGTCAAAGCCGCCTCCATGGCGCCAAACACCACCACCGACTGCTCCACCCAAGCCTCTCGATTGAAATACTCGGCGTAATGCGTGTCCAGCACCCACGCCATCATCGGCCAGGCCATCACCGGAAACCCGGGAACGAAATGGATGATGCCCCCACGCTCCTGCACTTCGTGTGAGTCGCTGCCCCCCAAGGGGGCCGTGCCTTGCTTGGGGCGGCCCGGCGCTGCGGCTGTGCCCCCACCCTGCGCCACGCAACTGAACCCTGCAATCTTGTTGTACGGGTTGGGGATGATCGTCGCCCCCTCCGGAAACACGCCCATGTTGAGGCGGTGGATATTGTCGGGCCGATCCGGCTCATACACCGTGCCCTGCTCCTTGGCAGTGTCTTGCATGCGCTCGCGGATCAAGGCCTCGGCCTGCGGGTGCAGGGCCAGCTCGCGCCCCAGCGCGCGGCCCGCACACTGGCGGGTGTGGTCATCCGGCGTGGCGCCAATGCCGCCGGTGGAGAACACCACATCGCCCGAGGCGAAAGCGCGTTGGAGGGTTTGCGTGATGCGCTCAGGCGAATCGCCCACGTACTCGGCCCAGGCTAATGACAAGCCGCGCTCGTGCAGCAGCTCAATGAACTTGGGCAGGTGCTTGTCGGCCCGCTTGCCGGAGAGGATTTCATCGCCAACGATGATGAGGCCGAAATCAGGCCGGGAGGATGGGTTGGTCATTGGTGTCTTCCTTGAGTCGTGAGTCGGCCAATGCGCCCAGGCAGAAGTGGGCAAACCAGAGGGCGGAGAAAGCAAAAACCAGGGTGTAAATCCAGATCGCCAGGGGCACCAGCACAGGGGCGAACACCACTGCCATGGCGCCAAAGGCAAACACCAGTCCTGGTGCCGCCCCCAGGTAGCCCGTGATGACGCCGATGGTCAGCAGCCAGAGCCGATGGTCTCGCGTGAGGGCGATGCGCTCCTCGTGGCTGGCGTGCTCGGCCAGCACGTCATAGACCATGACGCGGTAAGTCAACCAGCCCCAAATCAAGGGCGGCAAAATCAAAAACAAAGGGGGAATCAACCACAAGGGCACAGACACGGCCAACGCCAACGCCGCCATGAGCGACGCGCCCAGCCCCAAGCTCACGCTGCGCCAAAAGCTGCCGCCCCGTCGGCGCTCCAGTTGCGGGAAACGCCGCTCTGAGACGAGCGACACCATGGAAGGCGTCATCAACCAAGACACACTGAGCAGCGCCAACACAATCACGATGGGCAAGCTCAGCAACAGCATGAGCAGCGGCCCCACCACGTTGCGCAGATGGTTGAAACCCATGCTCTGTAGCCAACGCATCAGACCGTCCATCAAAGACCATTCGCCCAGCCACGCTTGCAGACTCTGAATGGCGTCTTCCCAAAAAAAATACACGCCCGCCGCGTACAAGGCCACGGTGAGAAATAAAGGAAGCAAAGACAGGGCGATAACGCGCGGATGCACGCAATAGGCCAGAGCGCGCCAGAAGGAGTCAAGCAAGAGATTCATGGGCTCAAGGATACGTCAGCGATGCATGCGCCATGCATAGGGTCAAGCCCGCCCCAGCAGCCGTAAAACGCCCTGCCACTGTTGCGATAAAAAGCCGCGTCCATAGTCGCGCACCTGGCCTTGCGCATTGGGCTCCACCTGATCGCGCACACCCGTCGGGTCGTAGCGCTGCTCAAAATTGACCGTGCCAAACAGCATGTCCCACCAGGGCAACAAAACACCAAAGTTATGCCCCCCGAGCGTACCTTTGCCCCCGGCTTCATGGCCCAAGCCAATACTGTGATGCAGCCGGTGAAAGCGCGGGCTGATCCACAGGCGCTCGCCCACCGGTCCAAACCACAGGTGCACATTGGCATGTTGCAAGCTCTGACTCAACTGGGTCAAGGCCACGATGGCCACAAACTGGCCCGGCGCAATGCCGATGAGTTGTGCCGTCAGCACCAAAATCACATCACGAATCACGTCGTCCAGCAGGTGGTTGCGGTTGTCGCTCCACATCGTCATCTGCCGCTGTGCGTGGTGCAGCGAGTGCAGCCGCCACCACCACTCGAATTGGTGCTGTCCCCGGTGCACCCAGTAGTCCAGGAAGTCAATCACCAGCAGATAAATCAGCAGGCTCACCAGCGCTTGATCGGTCACCCCTGGCCACAGGTCGTCCAGATGGAAAGTCCCCACACCGGCCACACGCAGCACACCCAAAACATCATCCAGCAGCGGCGTGAGGGTGAAGAACAAGACCAAGCGAAACAAGCCCAGCCGGTGGATCACGGTGTAGAGCATGTCGGTGCGCACGGTCAGGCGGTCGGTGACGGCCTCCACCGGACGCCAGCGCTGTAGCGGCCCGATCAGCGCCACCAGCACGCCCAATTGCAGCAGGCCAACCAACAGCCAACCCGTGGCGTCAAAGGCATCTTCCAGCCGGTGGCCCAGCCCCATGGCAAAGGCCAGCGGCTGAACCAGCGCTTCATACAGCCACTGCTGTACCAAGGCAAAGGGTTCGACAAACCAGTCCATCACAGCACCCCGGCTTACGGCATCCGCGCCGCGATCCAGCCCTTGTAAGCCGGGTGCTCGCGCAGGGTTTGAAAGCAAAAGCCTTTGGCTTTCAGGCCCACGATCAAGGGCTCTAGCACAGCGGGGGCCCAGGGGTCTTTGCGTGACCAAATGCCCAGGTGTGCGAGCAAGATGTCGCCCGCGCGGATGTCCCTGAGGGCTTTGTCCAGCAGGGCTGGGTTGCTGAATTTTTCGCTCGGCAACTCGTCACCCAGAAAGCCAGCCGCCGCCCAGCCCACGTGCTCAAACCCGCAGGCCTTGGCCGCCGCCAAGAGCTTGGGTGAGGTCTTGCCACCGGGGGCGCGGAACAAGGGCAGCGGCTTGCGCCCCGTGTGGTCTTGCAAACGCTCGGCGGCGTGGGCGATGTTGTCGCAGTACTTTTTCGCGTCCCAGGTGAACTCGCGCTCGGCCAACGCGCCGGCCGTGGGTCGGATGCGGAACTGAGGCACCACGCCACGCACATCACCGCGCCAGTAAGCGTGGTCATAAGTATGGGAGGCAAACTCGTGGCCCTCGGCAGCGCGTGCCTTCCACCACGGGGCCCAGTCTTGGCTCAGGCTACCGTTGCCCACTTGCGTGCGCTCATTTGCGGCAAAGAAGGTAACCTTGACCTGCTGGCGCTGCAACACCTCGGCCACCAGCTGCGCAATGCCCATGTGGCCGGTGTCAAACGTCAAATAGAGCGGTTTTTCACACTGTTTATCGGCTGTAGCCCAAGAAACAGTAGAGTTAGCAGCCATTAAAAATATAGCGGCTAGTTGATGTTTGAAATTTTTACTGACGCGGCGCATGGTCCAGCGTCCACACACCGTGCGGCGACTTGCCGACTTTGATCTGCCGCACCACTTTGCGCGTGGTGGTATCAATCACAGTGAGCTTTTGCGCCCAGCGCGAGGCCACAAACAGAGTCTTGCCGTCGGCCGAGAGGTCAATGCAATCCGGCCCGCTAGGGGCCACAAATTCATCCACGACTTTCATGCTTAGAAAGTCAATTTTGTTGATGGTGTCGGCCACGCGGTTGCTCACGAACACATGGCGCTTGTCCCCCGCAGCGCGAAAAGCGTGCGCGCCTTTGCCGGTCTTGATGAACTGGGTCAGCTTGGGGGCCGCGCCTGTGACGTCATAGACCTCAACGCCCTCCCCACCGGTCAGGCCAATGAGCAAAAAACGGTCATCGGGCGTGCCAAACACATCGGCCGGCATGCGGCCCGTCTTGCTGCGCCACTTCAAGGTTTGCGTGGGCAAGTCAATGGCCACCAGCTCGTCACTGTCTTGCATGGTGGCGTAAATCGTGGTGCTGCGGCTGTCAATCCACAAGTGGCTGGGCGTCTTGCCGGTGGCAATGCGCTTAACCAGGGTAGGCGTGTTGTTCTCCCAGCGGTAAATGTCCACATGGTTGAGGCGGTTGGCCACGGTGACAAACCACTTCATGTCGGGCGAGAACCGCAACTGGTACGGATCCAAAATGCCGCGCACCGTGCGTTGCACTTCGGCGGTGCGGGGGTCAATAAAGGTCAGTGAATCGCTCAAGGCATTGGCGATGATGAGCGACTTTTCATCCGGGGTGAGGTAGAAATGGTGCGGCTCTTTGCCGGTGGGAATGCGCTTGGTTTCTGTCCAAGTGACCGGGTCAATCACGCTGACGTTGGCATCGCGCGAGTTGAGTACAAAAATGGGCCGGGGTTGGGCCGGGGCCGGGGCTTGCGCCACAGCGGCAGGCGTGGCGGCGAATGCGCCAATCAAGAAGGCAAAAACCGCAAGCGGCGAACGAAACAGAAAATTCACAACAAATCACCCCATGGAACAACCCTCAAGTGTAGCGGTGTGCGTGTTCTCAAGCGCTAATGCGGGTCAAATCCGCCGCGCTGAGCCAGCACCACTGCCCCGGCGCCAGGTCGGCGGGCAGCGTCAAGCCGCCCATTTGCGAACGGTGCAGCGCCTCCACCCGGTTACTCACGGCCGCCACCATGCGCTTGACCTGGTGGTATTTGCCCTCAGTCAGCGTCAGGCGCAGGTGATGCTCACCCACCGCCTCGCAGGCGGCAGCGCGCACCGGTGTAGGGTCGTCGTCCAGCACCACGCCCGAGAGCAGCTTTTGCACCTGTTTGTCGTCCAGCGGGTGCTTGACCGTCACCTCGTACACCTTGGGCACGTGGTGGCGCGGTGAACTCATGCGGTGGATGAACTTGCCGTCATCGGTGAGCAACAGCAGGCCTGTGGTGTCCTGATCCAGCCGACCCACCGCCTGCACGCCCTGCACCGCCGCTTTTTGAGGCCGCAGGCGCAGCGGCGATGGCAGCAAGGTGTAGATGCTGGGGTAGGTGGACGGCTTTTGCGAACACTCCGTGCCCGCAGGCTTGTTGAGCATCAGGTAGGCCTTCTCGTGGTAAGGCCAGTCCACGCCCTGCACTCGAAAGCGCAGGCCTTTCGCTACAAAATCAGTAGCTGCTTGCGAACATTCCACGGGCGACCCAGAGTCATTAGCGTCATAAACCTGAACATGGCCTTGCTGAACCAGGCCCGCGCAGACCCGGCGCGTGCCAAAGCCCTGTGAATAAAGAATGTCTTGAAGTTGCATGGGCCTGAGTATCGCAAACCCAGACATGCCAGATTGATATTTCCAATCCGCTTAGCGCGCGTCAGTCCTTGTCACGGCCATGGCCGCGTCCATTGCCTCGATCTTTGCCACGCCCGTTATCGCGGTCATGATCGCCACCACGCCCATCCCGCCCACGCCCCTCATGAGCCCGCCGCTCCTCGTATCGCTCGCGCACCCAACTTTCCTGCACAAAATAAACCGGCTGGCCGCAAGCGCTATAGCGGTAGCAGTGCTTGGCCCAGTTCTTCTGATGGCCGGGTGGAACGTAGAGGTAAATCGGCTGCTGGTACACCGCCACGGGTGAAGGCGCAATCACCATGGGCTGCGGGTACACCAGCATGGGTCGGGGATAGTTGCCAATGTCAATGCGCCCGTACACGCCAGGTTGCTGAATGCCGATGGACACGCCCACATTGGTCTGGGCCATGGCAGGTGTCAAGGCGGATGCGGCAAAAGCGAGAGCGAGAGTAAGTAATTTTTTCATACGATTTCCTCTATAGTTTGTGGTGTTTCAACGTATGGCTGGCCTAGCCTGACGACCACAAATACAAAACTTCGCAACACATTACAGCCTCTTACGACCTTACTCCACATCAAGCCGTCGAGCAATTCACTTGGACTCCGTGAAACACAAGGCCAATGCGGAGCTTCAACATGGGGTTCAAACCCGGAGATCAACATGCACACCAACCGTCGTCAATTCAATACCGCCCTGCTTGCCACCACCGTCAGCGGACTGCCAAACGGGAGCTGGGCCGCGACCTATCCAGATCGGCCCATTAGCTTCATTTGTCCTTGGCCAGCCGGGGGCACGGCTGATCAAACCATGCGCGCGCTGTGCGCAGCCGCAGCCAAGGAACTAGGGCAAGCCATTGCGGTAGAGAACAAGGTGGGGGCCTCCGGCATGATTGGCCTCAAAACCATGACCCTGGCCAAACCCGACGGCTACACCCTTGGGCAAATTCCCATCTCAGTGACCCGGTTTTCTCAACTGGGTTCCGTGGCCATCGACCCCCAAAAAGACATCACTTACCTGGCCAGAACCTCCGGCCAGACCTTTGGCACCGCCGTGCTGGCGCAAAGCCCCTACAAAACCCTGCAAGACCTGATCAAAGCCGCTCAGGCCCGACCCGGTCAGATCAGTTATGCACACTCGGGGGTCGGCGGTGCGACCCATGTGGGCATGGAAGAGTTGTCCATCGCGGCGGGCGTGCAATTTGCCCACATTCCGTTCAAAGGGGGTGCCGAGGCCTTACAAGCCGTTCTAGGGGGGCACGTCGATGTTTTGGCGGATTCATCCTCATGGGCACCGCATGTCGAAGCTGGCAAGCTGCGTTTGCTGGCCACGTGGGGAGAGCAGCGAACCAGCCGCTTCAAAGACGTGCCCACGCTGAGGGAAGCGGGGCTGAACGTCGTGGTGGACGCGCCCAATGGCATCGGGGCACCCAAGGGTTTGGACGAGGCCATCACCGCCAGACTGCGCGAGGCTTTTCGGGTTGCCGTGGCCAGTGCGGAGTTCAAGCAGGCTTGCGAAAAAATAGACGCGCCCGTGCTTTACCAAGACGGGCCAGACTACGAGAAATACGTCCTGCAAACCTATAAAAAAGAGACCTTGCTGATTGAGCGGCTCAAACTCAAAGCGCTCCTGAAATCCTGACGCGGCGCCTCAAATCGGCGTGAGCTTGGCCACCGACAAGGCCAGCCACTTCACCCCATGTCGTGGGAAGTTGACTTGGGCACGAGCGTCATTGCCCGTGCCTTCGATGGCCTGCACCTTGCCCTCGCCAAACTTGGTGTGGAACACGGCCATGCCGGACTTGATGCCGTGGCCGGGTTCGGCTTTTTGCACTGGCACTTCAGGGCTTTTGAAGACCTCAGAATTGGAACCCAATCCGCTTCTTCCCCAAGCAGGACTGGCGTAAGAAGCTCCTTTATTTGTAGCGCCATTCGAATTAAAACCCGAACCAAACCCACTGCCAAAGCCCGGATTTTTAGGGGTGATCCATTTAAGCGCCGTCTCAGGCAGCTCATCAAAGAAGCGGCTCTTCAGGTTGTAGCGGGTCTGGCCGTGCAGCATGCGGGTTTGCGAGTGGCTCAGGTACAGGCGCTTACGGGCGCGGGTGATGGCCACGTACATCAGGCGACGCTCTTCCTCCAGACCCTCGTAGTCGCTCATAGCGTTTTCATGCGGGAACAAGCCCTCT